>JBDSRC010000306.1:0-10145 GCA_039929505.1 Gemmatimonadaceae bacterium | reverse complement strand
CGAGTATCGCCGCCGCCGTAGCAGCACTTCCATCGGCCGCCAACTCGGATTTTCGCGGGCTTCCATTTCGCGTTCGTTCAGCGCACACCTTTCGAACGGACTCGATCGATGTCGTGATTGCCGACGTCGTTCGCAGCGTCAATGAAGAAGCGAATCCCCGGCTCGAGCACTATTTCGTCATCGCGGAACGACCAGCCGGTTCGAGCGCAAAATACAGAGTCGGTTTTTTCAGTCGAACCGCGGGGGCTGAAGACGACGCAGAGATCACCGAGCTACTAGCTGTCGTTTTGGTCGGACCGGAACGGCGCCCTGCTGCAGTCGTGAATGTCGAGTTCGACGCAGGCGGAACCCTTGGGCTGCTCGAGCGCACCGCTCCCGGACAGTGGCGATTCAGATGGAGAAGCGCGTACACGGGCTGTTGATGCACAGCTGTGAACTCAGAGTCCGGTCGGCGCGTCGACAAAACTCCATGGCAGGCTGAACTTCTCACTCAGATGTTGAGCGAGAGCGCGCACTCCGAGCGTCTCCGTTGCATAGTGACCCGCGTAAATAAGCGCGAGACCATGTTCTTCCGCACTCACCGCAGTCCAGTGCGGTCCTTCTCCGACGATGAGCGTGTCCACTTCCATCGCGGTTGCTTCCGCGAGCGTGTTAGCCGATGCTCCGGCGCCGGTGCAAATCGCCCACTGCTTCGTTCGCCGGCCCGGAACGATGGTGGTGGTTCGAATGTCGCCGCCATGACTTCTCGCGAACTCGCGCGCGCGTTCCGCGACCGTCACTGTTTCCAGCTCCGCTGATCCCGCAACACCAATGTAGATGTCACCGTGTCGCGCGAATGATTTCGTCGGCTGCAATCCAAGCTGTTGCGCGAGCAGCGCGTTGTTTCCCAGTGACTGGTGGCGGTCGAGCGGAAGGTGCGAGGAATAAACCGCGATGTCGTGATCGATGAGAAAACGAAGTCGCCGGTATGATACTCCGACCAGGCGCTCCAATCCGCCCCAGAACATGCCGTGATGGACGATGAGCAGGTTCGCCCCACTTGCGGCAGCACCTTCGATCGTCCGGGCGGAGAAGTCTACGGCCGCGGCAATGGCTTTGACCGGTGCTCGATTGGCGATCTGAAGACCATTGAGCGCATTCGGATAGTCAGAGACACTCGAGGATTCCAGCAGCTTATCGGCATAACTAGCGAGCTCTTCTGTGGTCGTCATTTCAGGTTCGCCTGCGCGCGGAATCTGTAAACAGATTTGTGTGGAGAATGGCATCAATACGACCAAAGAGCAGGTTGTAACTCTTTATGCCCCAATGGTTTAGCAATTTAGTGCATAACTCTGTTGATTATCCCGGAATTTTTAGGACCTCAAGCACCCTCTCAAGGTCGTCGGCAGAATAGAACTGGATCGTCAGAGTGCCACGATTGTTCTTTCCGACGTTGAGGCTTACATCAGTCTGAAGGAACTTCCTAAGCCGGTCTTCGATCCTTCTCACTTCGGGTTGTTGATCCGCCTTTCTTGGCCGGCCTGGACGTTTTTTGCCCGATGCCGGAACCTCCTCACGCAACCGGCGCTCGAGCTCACGCACCGTCAGCCCTTCAGCTACGATTTCCTTGGCGAGCCGGGTAATCCGGGCAGGATCGTCCAGTGCCAGCAGGACTTTCGCATGTCCAAGGCTCAACTGTCCTTGCTCGAGCAGTTTCCGGACGCCGTCGGGGAGCTGCAGTACTCGCAGCATGTTCGCGACGGTGGTTCGGTCCTTTCCCACCGTTTCAGCGATCTGTTGTTGCGTCATGCCGAAGTCGTGGGAGAGGCGATAGTAGCCTTCCCCTTCCTCGACTGGATTCAGATCCGCTCGCTGAAGATTCTCGATCAGGGCAAGAGTGAGAATCGCCTTGTCATCGATCTCCTTGATGATGGCTGGAATCTCCTTCCACCCGAGCTTGCTGGCAGCGCGAAGCCTTCGCTCTCCGGCGACGAGCTCGAATCCGTCTTTCCCCGGCCGCCTGCGAACGGTGATGGGTTGCAGTAGCCCGCTCGCGTTCAGGCTCTCCTGCAGCCCGCTCAGCTCTTCAGCCTTGAACTCTTTCCTCGGCTGGAACGGATTGCGAGCGATCTGGCTCACGGGGATCGATTTCAGCGCGCCCTCATCGCTCGATGCAAGTCCGCTGGCGTTGCCAAGGAGTGCTTCGAGTCCGCGGCCGAGGCGGCGCGGGGGTGGCTGTTTATCAGCGGCCATTTTCTTCTCCCTGAATTGTTCTCTCCATGAGCTCTCGCGCAACGCTCATGTATGCCTGCGCTCCTACTGATGCGGCATCGTAGAGAATGATCGGCTTGCCAAAGCTGGGTGCTTCAGCGAGACGCACGTTGCGCGGTACCACCGTTTGAAAAAGCTTCTGGCCAAAGTATTCCCGCGCATCATCGGCAACTTGCCGGGAGAGATTCAGCCGTGAGTCATACATTGTGAGCAGCACCCCATCGATACCCAGCTTTTCGTTGGCGCTGTGCTGTACGCGGTGGACCGTGTTCAACAGCTGCGACAGCCCCTCGAGAGCGTAATACTCGCACTGGAGGGGGATGAGGAGTGCATCGGCTGCGGCGAGCATGTTAATGGTGATGAGACCGAGCGAAGGCGGGCAATCGATGATTATGAAGTCGTAGTCATCGCGCAGCGACTCAACGGCCTGACGCATCACGTGGTCGCGATCGTCCCGATCTATGAGTTCCACCTCTGCCGCAGCGAGGTCTGGCGTGGCTCCCACCACATCGAGCTTTTCGAACTGCACCCCGGTCTGGCAAGCCGACCTCAGGTCGGAATTACCAATCAGGACATCGTAGAGGGTGAGCGGAACACTTTCCTTCTGCAATCCCACGCCGCTGGTGGCATTCCCCTGCGGGTCTCCGTCCACGAGCAATGTCCGTTGCTCGGCCGCTGCCAGGCTAGCTGCGAGATTTACCGCGGTGGTTGTCTTCCCGACGCCACCCTTTTGATTTGCTATTGCGATTATTCTCGCCACTGAGTGCCGGAGAGGGGAAAGGGCCGAACCCTAATTTAACCCATCGGGCTCGGCGGTTTCCACGTGGAACGCCGGGAAGTGTTCCACGTGGAAACTCCGAGACTAGCGTCCCGGGTTGAACCGCCAGCGGGTGCTGACAACCACCGAGAGAGATTCCTGCCCCGGCTGGATCGGCGTGTCCGCCTGCATCCGGGCCGCTGCCTCCATCCGGTACATCGGCTGGGGCATATACGCTCCGATGTTGATGTCGAGGAGCTGACCGAGACTTCCTCCCGCCGCCGCCGCTGCGGCCTGAGCATCGGCACGCGCCTTCGCGATCGCGCCAGCGATAGCAGTGCGACGGGCAGCCTCCGTGTTCGAAGCGTAGAACTGGAGCGAGGTCATCATGTTCGCCCCGCGGGAAAGCGCGGCGTCGATCACCGGCCCAACCTGGCTAAGCTGCCGGATATCAGCGACGATCGTGTTGGTCACGTTGTAGCCCGTGATCTCGGGCTCCCTTCCCTCGCGATGCACGTAGTCGGGGGCGACGTTGTAGTTCAGGGTCGAGAGCTGGTCGTTGGTCAGACCCAACCCACGGAGTGCGGCTAGCACGGACTGAAGCTTTGTCGCGTTCTGGGCGGCGGCAGCCGCGGCGGTAGCTGCCCGTGTCTGCACGCTGATCTGAATGGTCGCCCTATCTGGGGAAACCTTGACTTCATGCTGTGCCGCGACCGAAATCTGCGGAATCGGCTCTAATGGCGTTCTAATGTCTTGTGTATGGCCGGTTAACGGCGCTAACAGGGCACAACTAGCCGCAAATAGCATTGCTTTCATCGTAACCTTTCCTTTCTCAAATGGTTGATGCTTCCCTTGAACTGCACCTTCCGACTACCAGCCGGGGGCCGATGGCGGGCCGGCCGGGAGGTACGTGCTTTCCTGCGCGCCATTGGCTGGCCTCAAATCTACGCGATACTGAGAGTGCCTCGATGGTGAAGGGCACCGCGCTCATTGAAAAAATCCATGTCCGCAGAAGCCCACAACGCAGGGCCGGCCCGCCTACAGCCCGGGGCCGGTAGTCGGAAGTGGCAGTTGTAGTTCCTTCATGAAGGACGCCAACAGACTACTGCCTTGCACACATCCATGCGTAGCCAGACCAGTGAAATGGCTGCACCATAGCGATCGCCGCTACATTGCCCTCGTGAAAACGTCGCAGGCCACGGTTGGGATGGCCACGCTCCTGATCGTCCTCTCCGCGCTCGGCTTCGGCTCGATCTCGGTTCTGACGCTTCTCATCACTCGCGAAGGACTTCCGCTCGTTACCGCGATGGCGTGGCGCTATTTGCTCGCCGCACTCCTTCTCGCAGTCATTGCCCGACCGAGTCAGCTAAAATCGATCGCTCGCAAAAAAATCGTGGCGCTCGTGCTGATCGGCGCCGTCGGTCAGACAATGGTTACGTACGTGAGTCTCTCCGCGCTGGACTACATCCCGGTCGGACCACTCGCATTCCTTTTCTTCACCTTTCCGGCCTGGGTCGCGCTACTCGGAGCCGTGCGCCGCACTGAACGACTGACCCTTGTTCGTGTAATCGCGCTCGCCATGGCGCTGGCTGGCGTAGCGGTGATGGTTGGCGCTCCCTCAGCGGAAAAACTTCACCCGGTCGGTGTCGCGCTCGCCCTGGGCTCGGCATTTCTCTACACCATTTATCTGCCCACGCTGGGAACCATACAGACCGGAGTTCCCGCGATGCTCTCGGCATTCCTGCTCGTGGTGGGAGCAGGAGCCGCATTCTCTCTCGCCGCGCTCGTTAGCGGAAACATGCACGTTCCATCGGGTACCGGGCTCTGGGCAAATATCTTCCTGCTTTCACTGGTCTCGACTGTCATCGCGTTCTCGGCGCTGATCAAGGGACTCGCTGTTCTCGGGCCCGTCAGAACCGCGATCATAGCGACCGTGGAGCCGTTCTTCACCGCTGTACTGGGCGCGGTGGTGCTTCGCGATCGCATCACAGCGACCACGCTCATCGGCGGTGTGCTCATAGCCGCCGCGGTTATTCTGATTCAGTGGAGCTCTACGCGCGCTGAAGCTACGGCTTGACCATCCGGCGGCGTCTTCGCTCGACTTCAATGACGAGATTCTGGAGATCGTTTGGACTCACTCCGGGAACCCTCGACGCCTGCGCGAGCGAGCGCGGCTTGAGCGCGCCGAGCTTTTGCCTGGCTTCGAATGAGAGGGACTGCATCTCGTCGTAATCGAGTCCCGTATCGAGAGCGAAATCGCCCATTTTCTTCATGCGGTCAGCCTGGACTCTCTCCCTCTCGAAATACCCGGCGTATTTGATCTCGAGATCGGCGGTGACGAGCGCCGCATCACCCAAGTCGTGACCAATCCCCACCGCATCGAAAAGCGATCGCAACGGGATCTCCTGACGCCGAGCGACTTCGACGATCTTGACTGAATGCGGGAGCTTCGCGCTCCCGGCCGCTCTCAATAGCGGAGCTGCCTGCTCGGGCTGTATGCTGGACGTATTCGCGAGCATAAGTGCGGAATCTTCCTGCGCGAGGCGGTTCGCGATCGCGCTCTCCTCAGCGTCCGTGTAAATGCCAAGTTCAAGTCCGATCGGAGCGAGCCGCCGTAGCGCGTTGTCCTGGCGAACCGTCAATCTGAACTCCGATCGCGACGTGAACAGGCGATAAGGCTCGTCCACTCCACGAGTGACGAGATCGTCGACCAGAACGCCGATGTATGAAGTCTCTCTGCCCAGGACCAGTGGAGGCCTCTCCTGGGTCGCGAGCGCCGCGTTCAGGCCCGCCACCATTCCCTGCCCGGCCGCTTCCTCGTAGCCGGTCGTTCCGTTGATCTGGCCGGCGAAGTAGAGGCCCGGAAGTGCTTTCACCTGCAACGAAGAGTCGAGCTGTGTGGGTGGGTAATAGTCGTACTCGATTGCGTACCCGGCGCGAGTCATCCGAGCGTTTTCCAGTCCACGAATCGAGCGGAGAATCTCGACCTGCACCATTGCCGGCAGCGACGTCGAGAGACCGTTCACATAGAGCTCCGTCGTGTCGTGACCTTCCGGCTCGAGAAAAATCTGATGCCGCTCGGCTTCGGGAAACTTGACGATCTTGTCCTCGACCGACGGGCAATACCGCGGCCCCCTCGACGAGATTGCGCCGCCATACATCGCGGACAGCGCAATATTGTCGTGGATGATTTTTTTTCCCGCCGACTCCAGATAAGTGATCCAGCAGGGCAGCTGCTCCGGATGTCTGGTCATGGTGCCATCGCGGCGCGGGGTCGACCAGTAGTGTGACCACGAGTAATCGAACTGCTCGATCTCGCTCGTCTGGATCTCGAGCCTGGAATAATCGACTGATCGGCCATCGATTCGGGGCGGAGTCCCGGTCTTGAAACGCGCGACGGTGAGACCGGCACCCTCGAGCTGCTCGGCCAGGTGGGTGACGGAATTCTCTCCGGCCCTTCCTCCGGAAATCCTCGTCTCGGTCCCGATGTGAATTCGTCCGCGCAGGAAAGTTCCTGTCGTAATGACGACGCTCTTGGCGCCGAATCGCCTTCCCTCGAGCGTCTCGACTCCGGTCACCCTGCCGTCTCCGGCGGAGAGGCCGAGGCGTGCAACCGTTCCCTGGATTGTGTGCAGATTCTTCTGCTGTTCGATCAAGGTCCTCGCCGAACGGCGGTAGAGTCCGCGGTCGCATTGCGCGCGAGGTGCCCACACCGCTGGCCCCTTGCTTCGGTTCAGCATCCGGAACTGCAGCATCGAGAGATCGGTCGCCCGCGCCATGATTCCTCCCAACGCATCGACTTCGCGAACGACGGTGCCTTTTGCGACTCCGCCGATTGCGGGGTTGCATGACATCTGGCCGATTGTCTCGAGGGCGCTGGTGACGAGACCGACGCGGGCGCCGAGCCTGGCGGCGCCGACAGCGGCTTCGGTGCCAGCGTGACCGGCACCGATCACGACTACATCGAACTCGATCTCGAAATCAGTGGAGCGCGGCATGAGTAAAACATAGCAGGAGCTACGCGCAGGCTCGGAGTTAGTCTCTTATCGAACCTATTTCACAGT
The DNA here is from genome assembly GCA_039929505.1 of Gemmatimonadaceae bacterium. Lineage (GTDB taxonomy): Bacteria > Gemmatimonadota > Gemmatimonadetes > Gemmatimonadales > Gemmatimonadaceae > UBA4720. The sequence continues at coordinate 3,074 of JBDSRC010000306.1, read as the reverse complement.
TGATCAGAGGCGCTTTTCGACTACCGACCATTCCTCGACGAAGGCAACACCGCCTTCGATCCGGTCGATCACGACCTCAGTCCCCGCCGGCAACGTTCTGGTGTCGAGGCCCCGAGCAGATACTCGAAGTGCCTCGCCACGCAGTTCGTAGGAGATTTCGCCCGCGCTGCCCAGTGAAATCTCCTCAGTGACCACCGCCGGCTGGCCCTGAATGTCCTCATCGTCCAGCGATATCGGACCGGTCACACCCCGCAATGCCCACTGCGCGAGCAGCGTGATCATTCCCGCCAGCACCAGACCGCCGCCAGCGAGAGCGATGAGAACCGTTGCCCAGACAGGCAGCACCGTCCTCGACGCGACGAGATAGCCGGTGCCGCCGAACCCCGCCGCGAATGCCGCGGCGGCCGGCAGGTTTATGAACGCCGACGGCTTGCGGGAACGATTTCGCTTCCTGCGAGTTCGCTCCACCCCGTGCAGCATCGAAAAAACCGCGAGTATCAATCCGCCGATGAACGCGACGAGAAAAATTACGCGGAACGCGGTGACCATCTACCTCCGGTGCTCGAGCTCGAAGCGACTCTTCAGGATCCGAGGTGTTTCCTGAACCAGGCGATTGTCGCCGGCCAGGCTGCCTGGCTTGCGGTCAGGTTCGCGCCAGCCTGACCGCCCTGTTGTCTGAGGAACCCATGTCCCGCGCCCGCATAAATAGTGGGGACGTAGGTCCGGGCAAGCGCGCGGAGGGTGGAATCAGCCGCCGGGATGGTCGAGTTGACTCGATTGTCCTCACTGCCATAGAGTCCGAGCACCGGAGCGCGCACTGTCTGGAGGGCCGCGGGCGGCGGATTCGGGCCGTAGTATACGACGGCGGCACCAAGGGTTGGCGAGTGCGTTGCGTGAGTGAATGACACACCGCCACCCCAGCAAAATCCGACGATCCCGTACTTCTGTTGCGCGGATGGCAGCGACATTCCGTATCGGGCGACGGCGTCGATCTGCCGCTGCACATCGGCCGCGTTAAGAGTGCGGGTGGCTGCTACCGAGGCAGCCGACACCACGCTGTCCGGGCCGCTGGGAATATTCTGCATCGTCAGGAAGTCGGGGGCAATTGCGATGAAGCCATCGGCCGCGAGTTGGTCGGCGACGCTTCTGATCCACGGAGTGAGCCCGAAGATCTCCTGTACCACGATGACCACCGGCGCTCTGGTGCTACGCTCGGGATAGACTACCCAGCTCCGGAGACTGTCGTTCGGCCCGGTGCGAATCATCACCCATTCGCCGTGGCGCGGGGACGCGGCCAGTCTCGACGGCGCTCCAGCAGCATCGGGCGGCGTCGGAAAGGCCGGGGCAGAGGTGCCCGGCATCTGATTGCTCGTGCACGCCGCGGCAGCGAGAAGGACCACACCCGCACTGATGAAACGCATCATCTGCTCCTCTGTTTGGCGACAGGCATCGAGCCCGTCGTCTGCTGTAGGCTCCCGGCGAAGAACTCGCCCACCCGGTACTCCGCATAATAAAACGGGCGCCATGGCACCGAGCCAGTGACAAATCCCGCATGCCCGCCCTTCTGCACGAACTCGATGTGGAGAGCAGGGTTTCCCCGGGCCAATTCCCGGACCTCATCGAGCACCTCGGGCGGCAGCATCGGGTCGTCAACCGCGCTTAACAGTAGCGTTTTGAGTCTAATGTCGCCCAGCGAGGGAAGCGAGCTCGCGCGCGTGTAATAATCGACGGCGTCCCGGTAGCCGTGGAGCGGCGCCGTGATCACGTCATCGAAGTCCTCGAGGGTGCGAAGCGAGGCGACACGATCCGGATGGGCGAGGTCGGGAAATCGCACGACCTTCTCCCTCACCTTCCGCTTGAGCGATTCGAGAAAGAATCGCTGGTATAGCGTCGAGAATCCGCGATTGATGCGCTTGCTCGAACGACCGAGGTCGAATGGAACGGAGATCGCGGCCGCGGCGACGAGCTGTGAGGGAAGGCCGTCCCCTTTTTCCCCCAGAAATTTGAGGAGAACGTTGCCGCCGAGCGACACGCCGGCCATTGCAACCGGCACTGTGGGAAACTCCTTGACGATCCTGTCCAGGACGAAGCCGAGATCGGACGTCTCGCCGGAGTGATAAAACCGCCTGGTTCGATTCATTTCAGAGCCGCACGAGCGGAAGATGAGAAGATCCGCCGCCCAGCCGCGGCGTGCGGCCTCTGCCAGCAGCCCCTGGGCGTAATGCGAGCGCACCGTACCCTCGAGTCCGTGAAGCAACAACAGTCGCGGCGAGCCCTCCGGTGCAGCCAGGCGATGCACTTCGACGAAGTCTCCGTCCGGAGTATCCCACCGCTCGAGAGTGGTAGGCGCCGGCGCCTGACGCCGAAACAGCTTTCCCCAAAGCGTCTGCAGGTGACCGCCGGGTACCCACCACGCGGGGGAATAGATTACGTCGCGCTGTGTCCTCTCAGGCAGGCGCATGTACCTGTCGTGCACAATGCTCATTCATTGGGGAATCCTTCTGGAAGTTCAGATCTTTGGCATCAAGAAAAGCGCCGATACTCGGAAGGCACTTCGGTTCTTCTCCGAGCGCCGCATCAGAACGCATTTCGTCGACCTGATGGAGAAACCAGCATCGCTCGGCGAGCTGCGTCGCTTCGCCCAGAAGTTTGGAGTTATGTCTTTGGTCGACAAGGACTCGAAACGATTCGACGAGCTCGGCCTCCGCTACGCGCAATTGTCCGACGAGCGCTGGCTGACGAAACTGTCGGAAGAGCCGCTCCTGCTCCGACTTCCACTCGTCCGGAGCGGAAATCTGGTGATGATCGGTGCCGACGAATCCGTCTGGAAGAAATGGATGACCGACTGACGTGCCGCCGCTCGCTTGTGTGGGCGAGCCGGGACGGGCGATATTGAAACTCACCCGCCCGTTACGCTCAAACCAGCGCACCGCCAGTGACCTTTAACGTACTCGTCACCGATGAAATCGACGCCGAGGGCGTCGCACTTCTCGTTGCGGATCCGCGGCTCGAGGTAGACGAAGTTCCGACCCTCCCCCGCGAAGAGCTCCTCGAGCGCATCGGCGACTACGACG
>JBDSRC010000305.1:0-7340 GCA_039929505.1 Gemmatimonadaceae bacterium | reverse complement strand
GCGTCGCACTTCTCGTTGCGGATCCGCGGCTCGAGGTAGACGAAGTTCCGACCCTCCCCCGCGAAGAGCTCCTCGAGCGCATCGGCGACTACGACGCGATCGTTGGGCGGAGCGCCACCCGCATCTCCCGGGAGCTGCTGGAAAAGGCGAAGAGGCTAAAGGTGGTTGGTCGCGCCGGCGTAGGCGTCGACAACATCGACCTCGATATCGCGACATCCCTCGGCGTGGCGGTTATCAATGCACCGGCCGGAAATACCATCGCCGTCGTCGAGCTTTTCTTCGGATCGTTGATCGCGCTCCTCCGTCACATCCCGCGCGCCGATAGCTCCATGCACGCCGGTAAATGGGAAAGGTCGTCACTGCTTGGCTCGGAGCTCAAAGGACGCACCCTGGGCATTGTCGGACTCGGGAGAATCGGAGGGGAAGTCGCGACACGCGCCCGTGCCTTCGGAATGGATGTCCTCGCCTACGATCCGTACATCGCTCCACCACGCTTCGAATCGCTGCGCGTTCAGGAAGTGACCACCCTCGAGTCACTGCTCGAGCAATCCGCGGTAATAACGGTCCACACGCCGCTGACGGAAGAAACCACCGGCATGATCGGACGGCGCGAGCTAGCTCGTCTGCCACTACGATCGATCGTAGTGAACATGGCTCGTGGAGGGATCGTCGACGAGAACGCGCTTTTCGATGCGCTCAAGAGCCAGCACCTGTCCGGAGCGGTGATCGATGCCTATGAGAAAGAACCGCTCTCGCCCGAGCATCCGTTGCGCGCGCTACCGAACGTCCTGCTGACGCCCCACATTGGCGCGTCCACGACCGAAGCGCAGCGCAACGTCGCGGTCGATGTATGCATTGCGGTTCGTGATGCGCTGCTGAGCGGCGAGCTGTCGCGCTCCATCAACGTCGCTGATGTCGGCGGAGAATGGTCGGAGATCGAATCCGCGCTGGTCCTGGTGCGGCGCGCTGCAGCGGTCGGCCGCGCGATACTTGCCACGCAGGGCACTCGCGCCGTTCAAAGGCTGGATCTCCGCTGCGGCTCGGCGCTGCTTGCCGCACGAAGCGCGCTGCTCGCATCGGCCGCGCGTGGGCTACTCGAAGGAACGGTAGAGCAGGAGAGGCTGAATCTCATCAACGCCCGCGCGATGGCGGAGACCCGGGGTATCGATCTGTCCACGACCGAGACCGCGACCCAGGAGAATCCGTACGCCATTGAGGTGAGACTCAGCGGCGGGATGCAGGACATCGCGGTCGCTGGCGTCGCACATCCCAACAGCGCGCCGAGGCTGACGAGAATCGGCGCCTTTCACGTGGACGTGCAGCCCAAGGATACGCTCCTGATCCTCACCAACAACGACGTCCCCGGTGTCATCGGCAGGGTCGGTACCCTGCTTGGCGCAGCCGGTGTCAACATCGCCGAGTACCATCAGGCGCGACTGGCTCAGGGAGGTCAGGCGCTGGCGGCGGTGTCGGTGGACGGCGACGTCAGCGAAGCGATCCGGCAGTCCCTGCTCGGACTTCCGGACGTGCTTTCGGCCGCGGTCGTCTGCTTTCAGCCAGGGTGAGCACTGGAATAAGCAGTGATCGAAGCGTTCGTGAAGCTTACGAGACCGATGCTTCCGGCCTTCATTTCCTGCCTGATGTCGTCGCAAGGCCGGAGACTGTTGACGATGTGGTCGAGATCGTCAAGCGTGCCGCAACCGATCGCATGCCGGTTACCTGCGCTGGAGCTCAAACCAGCACGACTGCTGCGTCGATCACCGACAAAGGCTTGCTTCTCTCACTGCGCGGATTGAGCTGGATCGGCGAGGTCGACGCTGCGGCCAGGACAATCGGAGTCGGTCCGGGAGCTCTTCTCGGAGAGATCAAGCGCGCCGCTGCCGCGGCCGGCCTTCTGTTCGCTCCGGATCCAACCAGCGAAGAAGAGTCAACGATCGGCGGCGCGATCGCGTGCAACGCTTCGGGTGCCCGCACGTACAGGTACGGAGCGACGCGCCGGCACATTCGCTCACTGCGCGTCGTGCTGGCGAGTGGGGACACGGTTGAATTCCGGCGGACCGAGCTGGAGAAGAACACCGCCGGATATGCGTTCGCGCACGATCCCATCGACTGGTTCATCGGCAGCGAGGGAACTCTTGGAGTAATCGTGGGTGCGGAGCTCTCTCTCTTGCCCCTCCCCAAGCGCGTGGTTGGCCTTGCGGTGCCGTTCCAAACCGAAGCCGATGCGCTGCGGTTCGTGGTAGTGGTGAGAGAGTCGACGCGCGTATCGCCACGCTGCATCGAGTTCTTTGACTCGCTGGCGCTCGAAATCGCTCGATCGTCGGGTGAAACCACAAGGTGGCCGGATGGAGCGACCGCGATGGTTTACGTCGAAGAGGAGACAGGTGGCGATCTCGACGATGCGCTCGGCAAATGGATCGAGCTGATGGAGGAAGTCTCGACATCAATGGAGCCGCTGGTGTTCGACGGTGAAGCCCAGCTCCGGGAAGCGAGGCGCATCCGGCACAGCGTACCCGCGACGATGAACGAGCGTGGCGGCCGGCTCCGTGCCGCCGGTGGCAGAAAGCTTTCCACGGACTGGGCGGTTCCATATCGAAAGCTTGGTAATGCCATCGGCATCGCACGCGAGCTCGCGACCGCCCGCGGCGTCGCGCAGCCGGTGATCTATGGCCACGCGGGCAACGGGCACCCTCATCAGAATTTTCTGGCCCGGGATGCTGCCGAGCTCGATACAATAGAAGAGGTGATCGAGGAGACTCTCCGGATGGTGCTTTCCTTCGGAGGCACGGTGGCGGCAGAGCACGGCATCGGAAAGATCAAGCGCAGGTGGCTCCCTTTGCAGATGAACCCGCTCCAGATCTCGATGATGACTGCCGTAAAACGCGAGCTCGACCCACTCGGCATCCTCGCACCCGGCAACATTCTGTGAAACGGTTCAGCTCCGTGGTGCTGGACGTAGACTCGACGCTGGCCGGAATCGAAGGCATCGATTGGCTCGCCGCTCTGCGCGGGCCCGAAGCGGAGGCGCGGAGCGCCGAGCTGACCGACAAGGCGATGCAGGGACTGATTCCTCTCGAGGAGATCTATGGCCAGCGACTCGATTCGGTGCGACCGACACGGAGTGAGATCGAGGAGCTGAGTCGTGTATATGTTGAGCGCATCGCACCCGGGGCGCGAGAAGCTGTCTCACGCCTGCGTGAGGAGGGAGTATCCATCACGATCGCGAGTGGCGGATTCAAGCAGGCGATATTGCCTCTCGCCGCCGAGCTCGGGATAGAACCCGATAGAGTACATGCTGTCAGCCTTCGCTTTGATGACCGGGGCGGGTATGCGGGGTTCGACGAGAGCTCGCTGCTCGCGCGCAAGTACGGGAAGCGTGACACGATTGCCAGCCTCGGGCTCAAGGGTCCCGTTCTGGCAGTGGGAGATGGGATCACCGATTTTGAGGTCGCAATGGTGGTGGATGCATTTGCCGTATTCACCGGCTTCATCCGCCGGGACGCGGTGATAGCGGGGGCGGACTACGTGCTGGAGAGTTTTGACCAACTGCTTGAGCTGGTGATCGAATGACGAAGCCCTTCGGGACATTTTTCCTGCCTGGACCCACCGAGGTTCGCGGTGAGATCATGGCGGCGATGACGCAACCGATGATCCCGCACCGCGGATCGGAATTCGAGCAGCTGTTCGAGCGGCTTCAGCAGGGACTGCGTGCCGTTTTCAAGACGGCCCGCCCCGTTCTCGTCAACAGCTGTTCGGCAACAGGCATGATGGAAGCCGGCATTCGGGCCATTCCGGCGGGCCGCGTCCTCTGCCTGGTCAACGGAGCTTTCTCCGAGCGCTTCGCCCACATTGCCACGACGTGTGGGCGTGATGTCGATCGGTACGAAGTCCTGTGGGGACAGGTCCACGCGATTCCGCAGCTCGAAGAGCGGCTCGCGATCCGAAAGTACGTCGCGATCACCGTAGTGCACTCCGAAACATCGACCGGAGCGCTGAACGACGTGCGTGCGCTTTCAGATGCAGCGCACCGGCACGGTGCATTCTGTCTCGTTGACAGCGTCAGCGGAGTCGCCGGAGCAGAGCTCCACTTCGACGAGTGGAAGCTGGACTACGCGCTCACCGGATCTCAGAAGGCCTTTGCGCTGCCGCCGGGATTGGCATTCGCCGTCGCCTCGGCGGAACTGATCGACCGCGCGGCGAGCACGCCAAACCGCGGCGTCTACTTCGATCTCGTCGAGCTGGATGCATATGCGAGGAGAAACCAGACTCCCAGCACTCCCGCGCTTTCTCTCTTTTACGCGCTCGACGCGCAGCTCCAAGCGATCGCCAGTGAAGGAATCGAGACCCGCTGGGCGCGCCACAGGGCAATGGCGACGCGCACACAGCAGTGGCTGGCGGAGGTGAGCACCGCAACGGGAAAGAAGCTCGGCAACATCGCGCCTCTCGGATCGCAGTCGCCGACCATTTCAGCGATCAGGCTTCCTGGCGATCTGCCGGCGGAGGGGTTCACACAGAGAGTGGCAGAGCGCGGAATAGTCGTCGGCAGCGGTTACGGGAAGCTCAAGGGCTCCACCTTCAGAATTGGCCACATGGGAGATCACACGGTCGAGTCCCTCGAGCAGTGCCTTTCGGCTTGTGCGGGTGCTCTCGCCTCTTGACGCAGATCTCGGTTTCGAACGTCGGAGTTGAGTTTGGCGCGAACAGAATCTTCGAGAAAATCACCTTCACGATCGGTGAGGGCGACCGCTGGGCGATCCTGGGTCGAAATGGAAGCGGAAAGACGACTCTCTTCCGGCTCATAACAGGAACGCAGCAGCCGACTGAAGGGACGGTCACCCGCCATCCCGGACTCAAGATGGCTCTGCTCGAGCAGCACCGTGATTTCGGCGAGGCACAGACGGTGTGGGAGGCGGGCGCCGGGGAATACGCGGCACTGCTCGCGCTCGAGCGCTCACTGGCGGAGCAGGGTGCGGAGCTGGCGGTCGTCGGCGAAGCGGCGACACCACAGATGCTCGCGCGCTATGACCGGGACCTCGAGCGCTTCGACCGTGAAGGAGGGTACACCTTCGCGCCGCGCGTCGATGCGGTCCTGCAGGGACTGGGCTTCGACGCGGAAAAAGCGCGCACCCAGCCTTTGGCCAACCTGAGCGGCGGCGAGCGCGGCAGACTCGGCCTGGCTCGACAGCTCGTGAGCGCGGCTGACGTCCTGCTTCTCGACGAGCCTACCAATCACCTCGATCTCGAAACTACGATCTGGCTCGAGGATTACCTAAAGAACTCACGCAAGACGATTCTGCTGATCAGCCACGACCGCGCGTTTCTAGGCAACGTGGTCGATCACGTGCTTCATCTGGAAGGTGAAAGCGCCGTCTCGTATACCGGGAGCTACGAAGCATTCGTTCTCCAGCGTGAAGAGCGTCGCCTGAGTCAACAGCGCGCGTTCGAGAAGCAGCGCAAGGTGGTGGCGGACGAAGAGGACTACATCCGCCGTAACATCGCGGGGCAGAACACGAAACAGGCCAAAGGCCGTCGCAAGCGCCTCGCACGTCTTCCCCGTCTCACCGGACCGACGGCGGAGGAAGGAGGTGCGATGGGATTGCGCCTGGAGTTGTCGGAGAGAGGTGGCGACCAGGTCGCCGTCGCGCGCGATGTCACGATCGCTATTGGTGAGCGCACACTCATCAGGAGCTTCACCGGAACCATTCAGCGTGGCGAGGTCGTTGGATTCGTCGGACCCAACGGGAGTGGCAAGTCCACGTTTCTCCGCGCGCTGGTCGGAGATCGCGAGGCAACCGCGGGCGAGCTCCGCCTCGGCGGCTCGGTGCGACCGAGCTACTACCGGCAGGACATGGCCCAGGTGCCGGTGGACAGAACTCTGTTCGAGGTAATCAGCGACCTCAGGCCGCAGTGGGAACGCCGGATGGTCATGGGACATCTCGCTCGCTTCGGCTTTTCCGGTGACGAAGCGCAGCGCCGCGCCGATACTCTGTCAGGTGGTGAGCGAGCAAGAGTAGCGTTGGCGATGATGGTGCTTACCAAGGCCAACTTTCTCCTGCTGGACGAGCCGACGAACCATTTGGACATCGAATCGGTCGAAGCGCTGGAGGATGCTCTCTCCGACTACGAGGGCACCATTCTCCTGGTCAGCCACGATCGCGCCATGCTCGAAGCACTCACGTCGCGCGTGTGGGTGCTGCACGAGCAGCACATCACCGATTTTCCCGGTTCGTTCGGCGAATGGGAGGACCAGAGCCGCGAGCGCTCTCACGCCGCCTCTATTGCCGCTGCCGAACAGGAGTCACTCCGTCGCGTTCAGGAGAAAAAAGCCACACGCAGGCGCGACGTCGAGAGTGATCACACCAAGGCGACGATCCGCACCGCGCGCCGGAATGTGGAGGACCTGGAAAAGGAAATCTCAACTCTTGAAGGCAAGATCGCGACGCTCAAGGTGGTGCTCGAGGATCCGGAGCTGTACACGACTCGCGAGGGGACGCAGCGGTCATTGGCGGTCGGCAATGAGCTGGAAGCTCTCCGCAAGAAACTTGATGCGACTTTGGAGCGGTGGACAGCTGCGACAGAGAAACTGGAGCAGTTGGCGGCCAAAACCTAGTTCGTTCTCGGAGCTGGTATCGATCAGGTCGAGAGCACCAGATCGGGCTCAGGGGATCCAAGTACCGAGTCGTCAGTTGGTCAGTCGTAGTTATGAGTGGTTTACAGTTGCCAGCCCTTAACTGACAAACCACTGATCACTACAACTCAAGACTGTCGACTCATCACTTGGATCCCCTTTAGGTGCGCATGTGCTCAGCGACACGTCATAGGCCGGACTAAAACTCCCCTATGAACCCGATCTCTACTTCGAGCTTGTGCCCGAACTGCTTCTCGACCTTCTCCTGCGCGGTGGCGATCAGCTCGCGGACATCCTTCGCGGTCGCCTTTCCCAGATTCACCATGATGTTGGCGTGGATGTGTGAGATCTGCGCGCCACCAACGCGAAATCCCTTGAGTCCAACCTGATCGATCAGGCGCCCCGCTCCCACTGCCTCGATCTTCTTGAAGATGGACCCCGCGCTCGGATGGTACTCGAGCCACGGATGCTTCCCTCCGCGCCAGCTCAGGTTCTCCTGCATGATGCGATGCATGATCGCTTTATCCTTTGGCTCGAGCTGGAACGTCACCGCCAACGCGATATCACGGCGCTTGTGGAGGGTGCTCGTGTCGTAGCCGAACTGCATGTATTCCTTGTCGACCGTGCGGCGATCCCCTTCTTCCATCAGCAGCTCGGCCGATTCGAACACCTCGGCGATGAACATCGTGCGCTCACGCTCCGGCGCCGGGGA
>JBDSRC010000304.1:0-2970 GCA_039929505.1 Gemmatimonadaceae bacterium | reverse complement strand
TCCAGGCCGGTGCGGTCTCCGGTATGCGCAAGGCGGGGATACTTGTGCCCGCCGAAATTGCGCTGGAGAATCCGTCCGTCTTCGGTGCGGTCGAACACCGCGCCCCAGGCTTCGAGCTCGCGCACTCGGTCGGGCGCTTCCTTCGCGTGCAGCTCCGCCATCCGCCAGTTGTTGAGATACTGGCCGCCGCGCATGGTATCGGCGAAATGCACCTGCCAGTTGTCACGATCGTCGACGTTGCCGAGCGCCGCCGCGACGCCTCCCTCCGCCATCACGGTGTGCGCTTTGCCGAGGAGCGATTTGCAGATCAGGCCGACCGATGCTCCCGAGTGTGCGGCTTCGATCGCGGCGCGGAGACCGGCCCCGCCGGCGCCGATGACGAGGACATCGTGCTCGTGCGTCTGGTACTCGGCCATTAAAAAAGCCTCACGTCGTGCCAGATACCCATCGAGCAGAGGCGGATATACACGTCGGCGAACGCAACCCAGAACAGACTCGGCCACGCCCACCGCATGTGGCCGCGATTGAGACAGCTCACACAGTCGTACGCTTTCCTGCGAACCGGCGCGCGAGATAGCCGGTCGAGGTACCCGCCGACGAGGTGGCGGAGCGAGTGGCAGCCAAGGGTGTAGCCCGCAAGCAGAACGACGTTGACGATGAGCACGAGGGTGCCGACGCCAATTCCGAATGACTTCTCTCCGGTTACGGGGTCCGTGAACCACATCGCCTTGTACGCATCGACGGACAGGATCACGATGAAAACGAGCGCGGCGTACAGGAAGTAGCGGTGGATGTTCTGGATTGTCAGCGGAAGAAACCGCTCGCCGCGATAGCTCTTTCGCGGCTCACCGACCGTGCAGCTGGGTGGATCGGCCCAGAAGGCTTTGTAGTACGCTCCCCGGTAGTAGTAGCAGGTGAAGCGGAACCCGGCCGGAAACGGAAGAATGAGAAGCGCGGGAGAAAAGGGCAGAAAATCAGGCAGCCATCCGGGGCGCCCACCCTGAATCCACGCGTGCGGCGAATCGGAGAAAAGCAACGGCGAGTAGAACGGCGAGAGATACGGTCCGAACTCGAAGTGCTCGTTCTGCAGGGCAGCCCACGTCGCGTATACCAGAAAACCGCTCAACACCAGAAAAACCACGAGTGGCTCGACCCACCACAGGTCGCGCCGCATGGTTTCGCCGAAGCGGCGGCGCTTGAGCTCAACGACTTCAGTTGCCATCGATCATTTTCCTCATCAGTGCGATTCTCCCCGCAAAGTTAGTTTTGCGGGAGTGACGGGGATAGTCTGGCCGGATCGATCGCAGGCCGTTAAGGCGTATGAAAACAGAATGCCCCGGCGATTCGTCGCCGAGGCATTCTGGACTGATGAGATGCAACGTTAGCTGATCGTGCCGGCGGTTGTGGGACGTGCCATTCCCGGACGACCGCGGCGACCGCCTTCCGACTTCATCTTGGCGCGACGTTCGGCCATCACCTTCTGATTGGCGTCGAACTTCGTCCGCTGCTCGACCGTAAGGACGTTACGGATCTCGGCGATCTCCTGATTCCGGATCGCCTCGCCACCGACCATTACCTGGCGGGCGCGCTCGGTGTTGGTGCGGAAGCCGACGCTGTCCCACTTCTGGCGGGCGGCGCGGGCGGCTTCATTGAAGGGCTTTGCGCGCTCGCGGAGCGCCTGGTGCTGCGGCTGATACTTCTTGTGAATCGCCGCAACCTGGGTGCGCTGCGCTTCCGTCAGATTGAGATCGCGTCCCAACCTCATGCCATCGCGGCCACGACCGCCCTTGCGGGCGTGTCCATCGCGCTTTCCCATATGGCCGCGATCGCGGCCATATGCACCGCCATCGGGGGACCTGCGCGGGGTCGAAGAGGCCTGTGCCTCCGAGATCGCTGCTACGCCAACTACAAGCAAGGCGCCAAGCGCCAGGGATCGAACTTTCAACATTGCAAGCCTCCACAAGCTGGTAATCACCGGCGCCTAAGTGCGCACGGTCAACTGGTAGACGCCCTGGTACCGGGAGCGTTAAGGCGCTCTTAACCGGCGGCGGCTTCCGGGACCGTTCCGAACCGGCGCTCGCGGGAATGGAACTCCGCCACGGCCTGCTCGAGGTCGCCGGCGGTGAACTCCGGCCAGCGGCGATCGGTGAAATACAGCTCCGCGTAGGCGCATTCCCAAAGGAGGAAGTCGCTCAGGCGCTGCTCGCCGCCGGTGCGGATCAGCAGATCGACGTCGCGGCGCTGACCGGTCCAGTGATCGACTTCGCCGAGCGCCGTCGCCAGAACCTCGCGCGTGATGTTGTCAGTTGAGCGAAGACGCTCAGCCGCGCGCACAATAGCGTCGCGCGCCGAATAATCCACCGCGATCCGAAGATCGAGGGTGGTGCCATGCTTCGTCGTCTCTTCCGCGGCATTGATGGCGCGGAGAAGCTCTCCCGGAATGCGGTCGCGGCGGCCGATGATCCGCATGCGGACGTCGTTGGTGACGCAGCGGTCGACTTCCGAGACGAGGTAGCGCCGGAAGAGGCGCATGAGCAGCGCGACTTCACGTGACGGGCGAGCCCAGTTGTCTCCCGAGAACGCGTAGAGAGTCAGCATCCCGATGCCCGAGGAAGGAGCGGCCTCGACGATCTTCCTGACGACGCGCGCTCCGGCAATGTGTCCTGCCGTGCGCGGCCGTCCACGTGCGTTCGCCCAGCGGCCGTTGCCATCCATGATGATCGCGACATGCCTCGGCACACGCCCGCCGGAGATGGGCGAAATGATGTCCCCCAGGGGATTCGCGGCTTCGGCGGCGTCCTTGCTGGCCTCTGCCTCCGCGACCTGATCAGACCTCAAGGAGATCGGCCTCCTTCTTTTTGCCCTCCGCATCGATCACGCCGACGTGGCGGTCCGTGATCTTCTGCAATTCTTCCTCGTGCCGGCGAAGGTCATCCTGGGAAACGTCGCCGTTCTTCTCGGCCTTGCGCA
>JBDSRC010000303.1:0-2680 GCA_039929505.1 Gemmatimonadaceae bacterium | reverse complement strand
GCGAGGGTGCTCAAGGTCGAGCACATCGTGTTTCCCCGCGCGGTCGAGATGGTAGCCGCCCTTCACCAGCACGGATTCGTGCTTTCGTCCTGATGCCAACGGCTCTTCTTTCCGTTTCGGACAAAACGGGGCTCGTCGATTTCGCGCGAAGCCTTATTGGTCTCGGCTGGAGTCTCATATCGACAGGTGGAACCGCCAAGGCGTTGCGGGCCGCCGGGCTCCAAGTCCGCGATGTCAGCGACGTCACCCAGTTTCCGGAGATGCTGGATGGCCGGGTAAAGACACTCCACCCTGCCGTACACGCCGGACTCCTGGCACGCCGCGATCTTCCTGACCATCTAGCCGCGCTCGAGCAGCAAGGCATCGCGCCGATCGACCTGGTGGCCGTGAACCTCTATCCGTTCGAGGAGACAGCGGCGCGTCGAGGAGAGAAGAGCGAAGCAATCATCGAGCAGATAGACATCGGCGGTCCATCGATGCTTCGCTCCGCGGCAAAGAACTTCGCCGCGGTCACGGTTGTCGTCGATCCCGCCGACTACGGACGGGTTGTCGCGTCCCTCGAGGCAAAGGACGACGATCTCGACCTGCGCCGTCTCCTCGCGGAAAAAGTCTTTGCGCGCGCCGCGGCCTACGATGCGGCGATCGCTTACTGGTTCAGCTGCGAGCGGGAGGAGACGTTTCCCGACCGGCTCGCGCTATCTCTCGAGCGGTCGACCACGCTCCGGTACGGCGAAAATCCGGGTCAGCGCGCCGCGTTCTACGTCGAGCGACCCGGCGAAGGAATCGGCGCGCTCGTGCAGAAAGGCGGCAAGGAGCTGTCGTTCAACAACCTGCTCGACCTCGAGGGAGCGCTGTTCGCGTCGGACCCGTTCGCCGCCGAAAGCTGCTGCGCGATAGTGAAGCACACAACTCCGTGCGGGCTCGCGACCGCCGCAACGGCCCTCGAGGCCTACCGGAAAGCTCTCGCCTGCGACCCTGTTTCGGCGTTCGGGTCCGTCATTTCATTCACGGTGCCAGTGGATGATGAGACCGCGGAAGCGGTATCGAGCCTCTTCGTCGAATGCGTCGTCGCACCGAAGTTCAGCGACGGAGCACTCGAGGTCCTCGGTCGGAAGAAGAATCTCCGTGTCCTTGAAGGCCGCGCCCAGTGGCGCGACCACGCCCTCGATTACAAGCGCGTACGGGGAGGATTCCTTGCCCAGGAGCGCGCGGCGCGCGATGCCGCGGGTGGCGTCGACGAATGGAAAACCATGACGCGGCGTCAGCCGACCGCAATCGAGCTGGGCGACCTGAAGTTCGCGTGGCGGGCAGTGGGTAGCGTCAAGTCCAACGCGATTGTACTCGCCCGCGACGGTGCGACGATCGGCATAGGTGCGGGCCAGATGTCGCGCGTCGATGCCGCGTTTCTCTCGGTGCACAAGGCGCGCATCGCCGGCCACGATACAAAGGGCTCGGTGATGGGGTCCGACGCGTTCTTCCCCTTCCGGGATGGCGTAGAGCAGGCAGCGGAAGCGGGAGTGTGCGCGATTGTTCAGCCGGGAGGCTCAGTCCGTGACGAAGAGGTGGTGAAAGCTGCGGACGAGCACAACATCGCGATGGTTTTTACCGGCAAGAGACAGTTCCGGCATTAGCCGGGTACTCGTATCTTGAGCCTTGGAGGGTTGGCAGAATGGCTATTGCACCAGTCTTGAAAACTGGCGCCCGCAAGGGCTTGGGGGTTCGAGTCCCTCACCCTCCGTCAATGACTTAGGGCGCGAAGCCGAAAGATCGCGACTTCGCTTCCGTAGTCCGCTCCCGCGGTGTTTTCTATTGACAAATCGCGGCCTCACCCAAATGTTTGCACGCCCAAGCGAGCTATCAGGATCGCTGCCCGCCCACCGCTTCCCGAGACCGCCAATGAAAAGGAAGTTCACCGCTGCCGTTGCCACCCTTGGTTTCCTCGCCGCTTGCAGCGACACCCCCACTTCCACCCGCGCAACCATCGACGTTCCGGATGGGCCGTCGCTATCCGCCGCCGCGGCGGCTGACTTTGTCCCGGGTGAAGTCATCGTCAAGTTCCGCGCGGGCGCCTCGGCAACTGTCCGCGCTACCGCGCTAGCGCGGGCGAATGGGCAAGCCGGCGAGCGGATCCTCACCGCAATGATGCGGCGGGCCGGCGACGTTGAAGGCCTGACGATCGTGCACACCTCGATGGCCGTGCCGCAGGCGATCGAAGCCCTTCGCGGTTCGGCCGACGTGGAGTACGCCGAACCCAATTACATCTATCAGCATACCGCCGTATCGAACGACCCCTACTACACCAACGGCTCGCTCTGGGGCATGTATGGTGATGCGACCTCCCCCACGAATCAGTATGGGAGCCAGGCCGGCGAGGCGTGGGCCGCGAACCACACCGACTGCAGCAGCGTCTGGGTCGGCGTCATCGACGAAGGCTACATGTACACGCATGAGGACCTCGCGGCCAATGCGGGTACGAACCCGGGTGAGGGGGTCACGGGAGACGGCATTGATAACGATGGCAATGGCTACGTCGACGACATCTACGGCTGGGATTTTGCCAACGGCGATAACACCGTGTTTGACGGCATCAACGACGATCACGGGACTCACGTTTCAGGCACCATCGGCGGCGTCGGCGGGAATGCGAAAGGCGTTGCCGGGGTCTGCTGGAGCGTCAAGT
>JBDSRC010000302.1:0-3333 GCA_039929505.1 Gemmatimonadaceae bacterium | reverse complement strand
TGTCGATGGTCATGGTACTCGTCATCACTGGAGTCGGCAGCCTCATCCACATCTTCAGTATCGGATACATGCGCGACGACCCGGGCTATCCCCGGTTTTTCGCGTATCTGAATCTGTTCGTATTCTTCATGCTGGTGCTGGTGCTCGGCGCGAACTACCCCGTGCTATTCGTCGGTTGGGAAGGGGTCGGCCTCTGCTCCTACCTTCTGATCGGCTTCTGGTTCTCCGACAAGGCGAACGCGGACGCGGGCAAGAAGGCATTCATCGTCAACCGGATCGGAGACTTCGGGTTGCTGGTCGCGATGTTCCTGCTCTTCGCGAACCTCGGAGTCCTCGATTTCGTCGGCGTCAACGCGCGGGCGATGGAGCTCCAGGCAGGCGGCGCGCTGGTAACCGCGATATGCCTGTTCATGTTTCTCGGCTGCGCCGGCAAGAGCGCTCAGATCCCGCTCTACGTCTGGCTGCCGGACGCAATGGCAGGCCCGACGCCCGTGTCCGCACTGATCCACGCCGCGACGATGGTGACAGCGGGCGTGTACCTGATCGCCCGCAGCGCTGTCCTGTTCTCGCTCTCACCGGTCGCTTCACTCACCGTGGCGTTGATTGGCGCGGTGACAGCACTGTTCGCCGCTACGATCGGCCTCAAGCAATGGGACATCAAGAAGGTGCTGGCGTACTCCACGATTTCGCAGCTCGGATACATGTTCATCGGTGTCGGAGTCGGCGCCTACGTGTCCGGAGTATTCCACCTCGTAACCCACTCGTTTTTCAAGGCGCTGCTTTTCCTCGGCGCCGGCTCGGTAATCCACGCCATGCACGCGGCGTATCACCGGACGCACAGTCACGAGGACGCGCAGGACATGCGGAACATGGGCGGGCTGCGGCGGTTTCTGCCGGTGACCTGGGTGTTGATGTGGCTCGCCACGCTCGCGATCGCCGGGATTCCGCCGTTCGCGGGGTTCTTCTCGAAGGATGAGATTCTCGCGTCGGCATTCGAGCGCGCGCACGGTTCCACACTGGCATCGGCGACATGGCTCGGAATTCCCGGCAGCACTCTCCTGTACATCATCTACGGAATCGGGATCGTATCCGCGTTTCTGACCGCGATCTACATGACGAGAATGATGCTCTACACCTTCCACGGCCCAACGAGAACCGGCGCCGAGGAGGAGGGGCACCTGCATGAAGCGCCTTGGGTGATGACAGCTCCTCTCGTCGTCCTGGGCGTCCTCAGCGTGATTGGTGGCTGGCTCAACCTTCCGGAAGTGATCACGGACCTGGTCCCTCTCGGCCCCCGCGACTCGCTCGGGCGTTGGCTGGACCCGGTCGTTGGCGCGGCGACTGCCCGCGTCAGCGCGGGGGAAGTGCACGCCTCGGTGACGGTCGAGGAGCTGCTCATCGTCGTTGCCGTGGTCGTCGCAGTCGCCGGAATTGTGTTTGCATGGGCCCGGCTCAAGCCCGCCCGCCTCGTTCGCAAGCGGGATGCAACCGCTGAGGAAGGCTTCGAGCGAGTGGTTGCCGAGAAATATTTCGTGGACGAGGGGTACGACAGAGCGATAGTCACTCCCACCTACGTCATTTCGCGGAACGTGCTGTGGCGCGTCGTCGACAACGGGATCATCGACTCGTTTTTTGTCAATGGCAGCGCAAAGCTGGCGCAGGGATTCGGCTGGATCGGGTCGAAGCTGCAGACCGGAAACACTGGGACCTATGCGTGGGTTCTCGTCATCGGCGTTGTCGCAATGCTCGGCGCCTTTACCCTGAGATGAGCTGAGCGATGGCGGAAATCCTGAATTCGATCGGCTACAACGACTGGGTGCTCGCCGCACTGCTGCTCATTCCGCTCATCGGAGCGGCACTCATCTTCGTCGTTGGCCGCCGTTCCGCGTCCTCGGAAGGACAGGGGCTCGAGGATCCGGGCGCCCGACAGATCGCATTTTACACCTTCCTCATCGAGTTCATCGTCTCGGTGGGCTTGTGGTGGTCGTTCGATCCGGCCAATCCGGGCTGGCAGGCCTCGTTCGATCTGCCGTGGATTCCCACATGGGGCGTGCGCTTCACGCTGGGCGTCGATGGCATCGCCTTGATGATGGTGCTCCTCACGACGTTCATCATGCCCCTCACGGTTCTCGGGAGCTGGACCAGTGTCCGGACGAAGGTGCGGAGCTACTACGCCCTGCTGCTTATTCTCACCACCGGAATGCTCGGGGTGTTCCTCGCCCGGGATCTCTTCCTCTTCTATGTGATGTGGGAGGTGATGCTGGTGCCGATGTATTTCATCATCGGTATCTGGGGCGGAGAGCGTCGAATCTACGCGAGTCTCAAGTTCTTCATCTACACGATGCTGCCGTCACTGCTCATGCTCGTGGCGATCATATATCTCGGTCTGCATGCCCGCGATGCGAGTGGCACTCCGAACTTCAGCTATGACAACCTGCTGAGCCTGTCGAGCCTTACGCCGCGGGCCGCGCTCTGGCTGTTCGGCGCCTTTGCATTTGCGTTCGCGGTGAAAGTCCCGATGTTTCCATTTCACACCTGGCTCCCCGATGCGCACGTCGAGGCGCCGACCGCCGGCTCAGTGATACTTGCCGGCATCATGCTCAAGATGGGGACGTTCGGGTTCCTGCGTTTCGCGCTGCCGCTCTTTCCCGGAGCTGCGATGAGTCCGACGGTTCGCACGCTGATGCTCGTGCTCGCGGTCATCGGCATCATCTACGGAGCGCTGGTGGCGATGGTGCAGCCCGACTTCAAGAAGCTGGTGGCGTACTCGTCGGTCAGCCACCTCGGCTTCGTGATGCTCGGAATCTTTGCGCTGACCGTTCAGAGCGTGCAGGGAGCGATGATGATCATGATCAGTCATGGCATCTCGACCGGCGCTCTGTTCCTTCTCATCGGCATGATCTACGAGCGCAAGCATTCGCGGCTCATCGAATCCTATGGCGGTATCGCGCGAGTCGTACCGATGTTCGCGGCGATCCTCACCTTCGTTTCGCTCAGCAGCATCGGCCTGCCTGGAACCAACGGCTTCGTAGGGGAGTTCCTCGTCCTGGTCGGTTCGTTCCGCACCTATCCCGTCTTCGCGACGATTGCGGCGACTGGAGTGATCTTCGCCGCCGCTTATCTGCTTTGGGCGATCCAGAGGGTTCTGTTCAACTCGCTGGACAAGGTCGAGAATACGCGCATACCCGACCTCAACCGGCGAGAGCTGGCGCTGCTGGCTCCGCTCGTGGCGGCGATCATCTGGCTCGGTGTCTATCCAATGCCAGTGCTGCGGCGGATGGAATCAGCCAGCCAGGCGCTCGTCAATCGCGTCGAAGCCCGCAGTGACGTGAC
>JBDSRC010000301.1:0-3612 GCA_039929505.1 Gemmatimonadaceae bacterium | reverse complement strand
TCGGCGAGCCGCACCGACAGAGTGGCGAAGTACAACCAGCTGCTTCGGATCGAGGAGCAGCTCGGTGGGGTCGCCGAGTATCCGGGCGGGGCCGTCTACGGATTGTAGGGAGTGTGGTGAAGAGCATTCTTTGGATCCTCGTGATCGCGGTCGCACTTTTTTTCGGCCTCCAGGGCGGCGAGTACAGCACGCGGGACCTCTACGTGTTGCGCGTTCGCAGCGGCTTGCTCGAGCGCGAGGTAGACTCGCTCCAGAGGCAAGTGGACTCTCTCGCGCGATACCTGCGCGCGGTAAAGACGGACAGCGCTACGCAGGAGAGGATAGCGCGCGAGGAGTTCGGGATGATCCGCGGAGATAAAGAGATTTTATACAGGTTTGGAGACAGCGCGCGTCGCTAGCGCAGCCAGCTTGACTAACCACCTCATCCGAATAGATTGCCTCTCTCATCGCGGGGTGGAGCAGCCTGGTAGCTCGTCGGGCTCATAACCCGAAGGTCGCGGGTTCAAATCCCGCCCCCGCCATAGCATCGCAAACGGCCGGTCCGAGAGGGCTGGCCGTTTGTGTCAGTGACCCCGCTAGAACGGCGCGCGTCACACCAACGCAGATTTAGCAGTGCGGCTGGGTAGCTCAGCTGGTTAGAGCACGGCACTCATAATGCCGGGGTCGGGAGTTCGAGTCTCCCCCCAGCTACTTACTAAGTTGTTTGAGTCTCGTCGTAAGGCGGTGGGCTAGCTTGCGGCGACGATACCGCAATAAAAGCTTTGCTCTCGCCTTAACGCCGCCGGGAACGCGCTGCACTTCCCAACAGCGCTCCCATCAGCCCTCGCGTCACCGTACCAACAACCGTCCGCCATTGGGGATTTTAAGACCTGCTCGAAGGTGGTAGGCGGCCCGCCCGACGCTTGACGCTCAACCGGCAGCCGCCTTAATTATGATCGTGAAGCAACGCACGCTCCGCATGTGCATGTGTTATCCGCATTGGCACGTCTCCGTGGAGGGAGGCCGGTCGATTTCATTGTGTGCGCGCGTGAAATGAGGCCGGCAGGACACCGAGTCCTTCGCTGCGCTTTCAGCCGCGACTCCAGACCGGAGTCGCGTTTTTTTTGCCCCTCAATGATTGTGAGATGACAATGGAGGTAAATCCGGGCGGGCCGATCGCGATCTTCTACGAGCACCCTGACTGGTTCAGGCCGCTGTTCGCCGAGCTGGATCGCCGCGGCATCCCTTACGTCACCCTCGACGCCTCGGCCCACTGGTTCGATCCGGCTTCGGCGGACATCCCCTACTCGCTCGTGTTCAACAGGACGAGCCCGTCCGCATTCCTGCGCGGCAACGGCCAGTCCATTTTCTACACGCTCGACCTGGTGCGTTACTTCGAGCGCAACGGAGTGCCGGTTGTGAATGGCGGGGCCGCATATCAGACGGAAACGTCGAAAGCCCTGCAGCTCGGCGTACTGCGCGAGCTGGGGCTGCCATTTCCGAAGTCCCGCGTGATCAACAGCGCTGCTGTCGCCACGCAGGCGGCGCGTGGGCTTCGCTACCCCATCGTCGTGAAGGCGAACATCGGTGGCAGCGGCGCCGGGATCACGCGTTACGCGAGCGCGGAAGACCTCGCTCGCGGGGTCGCGGAGGGATCGGTCCGGCTCGGCATCGATGACATTGCGCTCGTCCAGGAGTTCGTCCCCTATCGCGGCAGCCACATCACGCGCGTCGAGACGCTGGGTGGCGAGTACCTCTACGGAATCAATGTCTATCCGGCCGACGACTCCTTCAATCTCTGCCCGGCCGACGTGTGCCAGACCACCGCGGGCGAGGAGCTGACGCGGGCGGCCTGCGCGCTGGATGCTCCAAAGAACGGCATGCGCGTCGAGTCGTACACGCCCCCCCGCGAGATCGTCGAGCAGGTGGAGCTGATCGCGCGGACGGTGCGGCTCGACGTCGGCGGTATCGAGTATTTCGTCGATGACCGAGACGGGCAGCATTACTTCTACGACATCAACGCTCTTTCGAACTTCGTCGCCGACGCGCCACGCGTGATCGGGTTCGATCCATTCGAGAAGCTCGTCGATTATCTGGTCGCGCGTCGCGAAGCCGGATCAGAGGTAGTTACCGTAAGGGCCGGCGCATGAGATTCGGGTACTGGCTCCCGGTTTTCGGGGGATGGCTCCGCAACGTTCCTGATGAGGGAATGGACACGAGCTGGTCATACATCAGCCGGCTTGCGCGCAGGAGCGAGCAGATCGGCTTCGACATCACGCTCATCGCGGAGCTCTTTCTGAACGACATCAAGGGCATTGATGCGCCCGCGCTCGATGCCTGGTCGACTGCGGCAGCCCTTGCCGCGGTGACAGAGAAGCTCGAGCTCCTCGTCGCGGTGCGGCCGACATTCCACCAGCCGGCGATCCTCGCCAAGCAGGCGGCCAACATCGATCGGATATCCGGCGGCCGTGTCGCGCTCAACGTGGTCTCCTCCTGGTGGCAGGATGAAGCGCGGCGGTACGGTGTTCGGTTCGACGAGCACGATGACCGATACGCGCGCACGGAGGAGTGGCTGACAGTGCTCAACGGCGTCTGGACGGAGCCCAGCTTCAGCTTCAGCGGGAAGTACTACAGCGTGGAGGAGACCGTGCTCGAGCCGAAGCCTGTGCGCAAGCCGAGACCGCCGATCTACGCGGGCGGCGAGTCGCCGACGGCCAAGAATCTGATCACGCGGCTCTGTGACGCCTATGTGACACATGGCGATCCGCTCGATGTGGTCACCCGCAAGGTGGCAGACATTCAGGCGAGGCGCGTGGCGCACGGGCTGCCGCGCATGACCTATGGCGTTTCCGCGTTCGTCATCGTTCGCGACACCGAGGAGGCCGCGCAACGGGAGCTCGGCCGGATCACCAACGTCACACCCGGCTCTCCAGGTTACTCCAACTACCAGGACTGGATCGCGCACACCCAGCTCGAGCAGCGTGTGAGCCTGGAAGATTATTCGGTTTCGAACCGGGGTCTACGATCAGAGCTCATTGGCACTCCCGAGCAGGTCGCGGAAAAGATCCGCGTACTGGAAGATGCCGGAGTGGATCTGCTGCTGCTGCAGTTCAGTCCGCAGGAAGAAGAAATGGAGCGATTCGCGGAGCAGGTGATTCCCCTGACGGCGGCCATGGGAGCGGTGTGAGGCGCATCGCATCGATCACTCACTCCAGCGCCGTTCCTGTTTAGCGCCGCCTGCGCCGTGCGGCACTTCCCAGCAGCGCTCCCATCAACCCTCGCGTCACCGTACCGACAACAGTCCGCGCCATGGCCCCCCTGCGCCCCCCAAAAAGCCTTTGATTGGGGCGCACCCGGCTGACGCGGAGCGAAACGAATTCGAGCAGATCATCGCCAAGAACTCGGACTCGCTCAAGCGCGTCCTCGCCAACCTGGAGTCGCTGGCGAACACGGACGAGGACGCGAGGCACTGCCGCAACGTGCTCCTTCCCGAAGTGGCGAAGGATGCGGTCATCGAGTACCGGGACGCCGCGAAGGCCAAGGACGTCGAAGTCCGCCTCGCGGACGACCTGCCGCCCGTCGAGGTCGATGCCGCGACGGTGGAGCTCTGCCTCATGAACTACGTCTCGAACG
>JBDSRC010000300.1:0-9494 GCA_039929505.1 Gemmatimonadaceae bacterium | reverse complement strand
CCGGCGAAGCCCTTTTCCAGTTTTTCGAGGAAGCTCGCGACATCGAGACCATCGACCACTGCGTGATGGACTTCGACGCTGACCGGAAGGACCCATCGCTTGTCGTCCTGACTGCATTTGCCGAAGGCAACGCGTGGCACGGAGTCGCCTTCGCCGGCGAGAGCGTTCGAGAAAGATGTGAAGCGGATCCAGGGGAGAGTGGTCTGATAGATGACATCGTCGGTGGCGTGCGGTACCACCAGGGGCTGGATTTCGCACGCTCTACGCACGACTTCGCCGCTTTTCGCCGCAAATTCCCGGTAAGACCCTGCCTGCTCGAGCCGGGTGAATCCGAAGGTCTGATCAGCGCGCATCACGGTGGGCGTAATCGAGACCTGGTCGTGAATCCAGGGACGATCACCATGTACCCGGGTCCTCAGCGCCTCCACCGCGTTCGCCGCGCGGAGCGCGAGAAAAATCGACGCCAGAAAAAACGATGGACCGTCGGCGGCGCGTGATTGTTTCCACACCTCCGTGACATCCACCTCGGCGCAGACGTTGAAGAAGGGATTCGCGAAATGGCGATAGAGCTCGAAATGATCTCTTCGCTTCCACTTTTCGAGATCGACAAAGCGCCCTTTCATTGAAATACCCGCCGCCGACTGATCGGCGGTCATGTTAGCGGGAGAGCGCGCGGACAAAGCGCGCGGTGTTGACCTCGTCCGAGAGCCCGCGATGAATCGTCTGATTCGGGCATACTACGGCGTCAACTCCATTCGCGTATCATTCGACGTGCTCAGGAGCTCACCTTCTCCGGACGATGTCTGGTACTCGGGACCGGCTTTCGCCAAACGCGTAGGCTGGCGAGAGCTCGCCGACCACGTGACGCAAATGCCGGGCGCGACGGCGGCCCTGAACCTGAGTGACGACATCGCTCAGACCTCGATATCGCTGACCGTGGTCGACACGCGGTTCAGGATCACTGCCGTCAACGACGAGTTCGTGATCGCGGCCGAGAAGGCCGATCTTCCCGCCGCGTCATGGGTTCCCCTCATAAACCACGTCGAGCCGGTGCTCGGAAAGCCGACGAACTAGCGCAGCGAGCGCCAGCGCCGTAGCATGGCCACGGCGCCGGCGGACTTTCACATGCTGGGCGTGCTGTTGTTCGTTCCCTATCGGGGCCAAAGCCAGCCGAAGACGCCGGCGGTCAACAGGGCGAAAATCAATCCATCGACCGTCGCCCAGATCGTCAGCCGCCACGACCGGCGAAACCAGATCGACATCTGCCACAGTCCTACCGAGTACGAGAGGAACGCAGCGGTTCCGGCGAAACGAAAAACTTCCAGATACGCCGACCCGGGTGGCAGCGCGCGGCCGGCCACGTACGCGGCGAAGATGCTGACGACGAGCACGTAAGCGAACCAGAGGCCGAGATTCCGCCCCATTGACCAGGCTCCGTTCGGAATAACGGTGAGGATCAGGTTCGGTCCCGTCCGCATCTTCTCCGCGAATTCCGGCGACTTCATCTCCGCGCCACCCTTCGCTCGCGGCACCAGATAATCTCCTGGCGGCAGGGCAAGCGGACGGAGTGCGTTCATCAGCCTGTCCTCATCCGGCACCCTCGGATAGTCGTTCTTGTGCCAGAGCGGAGCCGTGTGAATCACGGAGCTGACCAGGAAGACGACCACGGACGACAGCAGGATCGGGAGCCACAGTGACGCGAATCCGGTCATCGGATTTCCTTATTGGAGGCGAGCCAATCTAGCGAGAACAGATGGCGCTTGAATACCAGCGGACCTCTACTACCTCCGCCCGTACCTCCTGACCGCAAGAGTGAGCACCACCGTACCGAACAACGCCAGCGCCCCCAGGGGGCGAAGCACGTCGCCGACTCCCGCCCCTTTCAACAGCACGGCGCGCATAATCTGGATGAAATGCTTCACCGGATTGATCTCGGTGAGCCATTGCGCCCACTCCGGCATCGCCCGGATCGGAGTGAACAACCCGCTCATGAGCAGGTAGGTCATGATGATGAAAAATGTCACGAACATCGCCTGCTGCTGGGTCTCGGCAAGGGTCGAAACCCACAATCCAATGCCGAGCGCGGCGACGAGATAAACCGCGGCCGCGCCGAACACCAACGCGATGCTGCCGACCATCGGCACGTGAAACACGAACCTCGCTATCAGGAGGCCGATGGCCAGCTCGAACATCGCGATGACCCACATCGGAATCAGCTTGGCCGTGATGAAAGCTCCCTGCGACAGCGGCGTCACGCTCAGCTGATCGAGCGTACCGATCTCCTTCTCCCGGACGATGTTCATTGCCGTCATGAGCGTTCCGATCACCGTGACGAGCTGCACCAGGATCCCGGGCACCATGAAATCCCGGTAGTCGAGCTCCGGATTGTACCAGCCGCGGGTGCTGAGCTCCACCGCTCCGACACTCGATAACGATGGCGCCAGCTCCGCTCCAATCTCGGCCGCATAGTCTACCGATGGCGCCAGCTCCGCTCCAATCTCGGCCGCATAGGCGCGTATGATCTGCGCGGCATACGACTGCGTCACTCCGGCCGCCGCTCCATCCTCGGCGTTGAGAATCAGCTGCACGCGCGCCTCGCGTGTGCGCACCAGGTCCCGCTCGAAATCAGGAGGGACAACGAGAATCATCCCGACCGTCCGCGCGAGCATGGCCTCGTTGGCGAGATCCATCGACGGCGACGCCTCCGCGACCACGAATCGTCCGCCCGCCTGCAGCCGGTCGACGAGCCCACGCGACATCTGGCTGTGATCGAGGTCGACGACGTATAGCTGGGCGCTCTTGATCTCGAAGGTTGCCGCGCTAGAGAGAATCAGAAGCTGAACCACCGGCATGATCATCATCTGCCGCAGCATGAACCTGTCGCGAAAGATCTGCAGAAATTCCTTCCGCAGGAGAAACCGGAGCGCGCGCATGCTAAGCGAGCCTGGGCTTGAAGCTGCGAACCGCCGCGATCATGAGCACCGTCATCATCACAATCAGCACCAGTGTCTCCAGCCACAGGTGCTCCAGTCCCACGCCCTTGAGCATGATCCCGCGCGCGATCACGATGAACCACCGCGCCGGCACGATGTAGGTGAACGGCACCAGCCAGCCCGGCATGCTCGCGATCGGGAAGACCATTCCCGACAGCATCGTGCTCGGCAACAGCGTACCGAGCATTGCAGCAAGCATCGCGGCGCGCTGGGACGGAGTCTTCGCCGCGATCAGCACGCCCAGCGCCAGCGACACGATCGAGTAGAGGATGCTCTCCGCCAGCAGAAGCGGCAGGCTTCCGCGAAAGGGTACCTGGAACACCAGCCACGCGGCGACCAGCGCGGTAACCACATTTGCGAACGCGAGCGCCAGATATGGAAGCACCTTGCCGACGATGATCTGCCAGGGACGAAGCGGCGACACCAGCAGAACCTCGAGAGTACCGCGCTCCTTCTCCCGGGAAAGCGAAATCGCCGTCATCAATGCCGAAACAAGCGTCAACACCAGCGCGATGAGGCCGGGGACAAAGAGATTCACGCTCTCGAGCGTCGGATTGAATCGCATTCGTGTCTCCGGAACGATCCGCAGCCGCGGCTGCCGGGCGCTCAGCTCCGCTTCGTGCATCGCGATCACCGCGCGGGTGTAGCCCTGAATCGTCGTCCCGGTGTTGGGGTCAGACGCATCGATCACAAGGAGCACGCGTGCGGGCTCGCCACGCCCGAGCTGCTCGGCGAAATCGGGAGCGAACACCAGCGCCGCGTCGGCCGTCCCCTTCCTGAAGAGCGGCTCGGCCGCAACCATGGACGGGGGCGTGGCGACGATGTGGAATCGGTCGCTCGATCGAAACCGGTCGCGGAGCGCCATCGTTTCGTAGTCCGGACTCGGATCGATCACGACGAGGCGAATGTCGCGCACATCGCTGCGGAGTGCGAAACCAAACAGCACCACCTGCACCAGCGGCATCAGCAGCAACACGATCAGCGTCTGCCGGTCGCGCAGAATGTGTCGCAGCTCCTTTACCATGAACGCGATCAGCGCTCCGCGATTCATGCCGCGTCGACCGGTCGCGCGAGCTGAACGAAAACGTCATTCACCGTCACGGCGGAGAACCGGGTCTTGAGCTCGCCCGGCGTGCCGATCGCGGCGATCCTCCCATCGACCATGATCGAGATCCGATCGCAATACTCGGCCTCGTCCATGTAGTGCGTGGTGACGAACACGGTCGTCCCACGCGCACCCGTGGCGTAGATCATCTCCCAGAACTGCCGGCGCGTGATGGGATCCACTCCGCCGGTCGGCTCGTCGAGAAAAACGATCTTCGGTTCATGGAGCAGCGCCACCGAGAACGCGAGCTTCTGTTTCCAGCCGAGGGGCAGGCGTCCCACCAGCTCTCGCGCGCTGCCTTCCAGGCCAAGTGACGCGAGGAGTGTGTGGGCCCGATCGTTTATCTGAGCGTCCGACAGGCCGTAAATCCCCCCGTACAGGTCGATGTTCTCGCGAACGGTGAGATCTCCGTACAGCGAGAATCGCTGGCTCATGTAGCCGATGTTGCGCCGGATCTCCGGCCGCTCGGTCCGGATGTCGAAGCCCGCGACGTGGCCTTCACCGCCAGTGGGCGCCAGCAATCCGATCAGCATCTTGATCGCAGTGGTCTTTCCCGCGCCGTTGGCGCCGAGGAATCCGAACACCTCTCCGGCACCGACGTCGAAGGTGATGTGGTCTACGGCCGTGAAGTCCCCGAACTGGCGGGTGAGATCACGTGTGGAGATGGCGATCGCGGGATCTGGTCTCGCCGAGCTGCTCACGCCGCCGCCGCCCGGACCGGCGGTGCCGTTCCCATGAGCTCGATGAAGCTGTCCTCGATGCCAGGGGCAACCCGCCGCGACTGGACATCCCCGAATCCCCGCGCCGCGAGGAACAGCAACAGCTCGTCGGAGATCTCTTCGATCGGCGTGTCGACGCGAGTGTCCGAGTAGTGGAGCTCGTCGCCGAACAGATAGACTGAATGCGCGTGCGGCATCTCGCGCAGCGCCAGGAGCATCCCGTACCGCCCGCTCCCGCGGACAGCCAGCAATGGAAGCCTGAACTCATTCCCGATCTCCTCTGGCGGATCTATCGCGAGAATGCGCCCGCCATGTATCAGCGCGACGCGATCACAGCGCAGCGCTTCGTCCATGTAAGGAGTGGATACGACGATGGTGAGTCCGGAAGCCTTGAGCTCCGCGAGCTGGTCCCAGAATTCCCGGCGCGACACCGCGTCTACACCAGTCGTCGGCTCATCGAGCAGCAGTATGTCGGGGCGGTGCACCAGCGCGCAGGAAAGCGCGAGCTTCTGCTTCATGCCGCCGGAGAGCGCCTCCGCGCGGCGGTCGCGGAAGCGCTCGATCTGCCTGTAGATCGGCGCAATCAGGTCGTACCCCTTCTGGACGGTGGTGCCGAACACCGCGGCAAAGAATTCCAGATTCTCTGCCACGCTCAGATCCGGGTAGAGCGCGAATCCTCCCGGCATGTAGCCGACACGCGAACGTATCGCCCACATGTCCCCCACGACGTCGAGCCCGAGCACCTTCGCTTCCCCCTGGTCCGGAAGCATGAGGGTCGTGAGGATACGAAATAGCGTCGTCTTCCCTCCGCCATCTGGACCCACCAGACCGAACAACTCTCCCTCGGCTACCTCGAGCTCTATGTCGTCGAGCGCGAGGACACCGCCGAAGCGCTTGGAGAGCGCTCTGATCTCGACGGCTGCGGTCACGTTCCCTTAGCCGCTGCCGTGAGCCTCAAGTCAGCGGGCATGCCGATCTTGAGCACCCCGCGTGGATTCGCGACCCGCACCTTCACCGCGTACACGAGGTGCGACCGCTCGTCCCGCGTCTGAACCGGAGTCGGCGTAAACTCTGCCTTCGAAGCGAGCCATGTCAGAGTTCCGGGGACGGTGATCAGTTCTCCGTCGGGCTGATCCACGTGCACGTTTACTTTTTGTCCGATTCGAACGGCCGATAGCTGACCCTCGGTGATGTACGCACGGAGAGTCAGCGTATCCAGGTTGGCGATTCTATAGACGGGCTGCGCGGGCACGACGACTTCTCCCGCTCGCACGTAGGTAGCGAGCACGGTTCCAGTTTCTGGATTGGTGATCCGGCTTCTTCCGATCTGATCCCTCATCTGCTCGACGCGGGCGGCGCCCGATGCCACTTCCTGACCCAGACTCTGCCTTTGCGCTCTGGCCGCGCCGATCTGCGCGACCAGCACACGGTAATCGCGCTCGGCCTGATCGAGCTGTTGCGCCGTCGCCGCTTTCTGGTCGAACAGTCGCCGCGTCCGCTCGTATGTTCGGCGCGCGATCTCACGCTGGACCTCGAGCACCGTTATCTGGCTTCCCGCCTCGGTCGCTCGCGACGCCACCGCCTCCCGCTGCGCGACGATCTGCTGCCGGTTGAGCGAGAGCTGCGTGGTGTCGACGATCCCGACCACCGCGCCGGCGGCCAGGCGTGCACCTTCGACCGGCGTGAACGAGAGAAGCTGGCCGCCGACCTGTGACGACACCACGACCTCATCCGCCTCGAACGTTCCGTATGCATCCGGCTCGTCGTCGCCACCGCACGCCAATGCGAGCGCGAGGCACGGAGCGAGCATTCCATTCACGCGCATCAGCGAAGCCCAATGCCCAGCGTTGTCAGGAGGCGCGCGTGAGCCTGAGCAAGCTCGGCGCGGTGAAGGGCGCGCGCGATTCGCGCGCTCAATACGTCCGTCTGTCGGTCTACATAGTCAGCTGCGGTTACCGCTCCCTCGATGAAGCGGGCGCGCGTTTCCGCGGCGATGCGCTCCCTCAGCGCGAGGATCTCGTCGTCGGTCACGAGTGCGGTCTCCAGACGGTCGATGGATTCCGAATCGTGAGCGACCGCGCGTTGAATTCCCTCTGTGAACGCGGACTCTTCGGCGGTGATGATCTGCCGCTGAAGCGCGAGCACCTGGCGATCGCGCCCGGTCGATCCCCATGTCCATGGAGTCCATCGGAGCTGGACGCCGGCCAGCCAGTACGAATCGAACCGATCGTTGAGCGGATTCAATCCGGGTCTCCCGTAGCCAACCCGTCCGAAAGCTGAAACGCTCGGCTTGTCCTGGGCGCCGCGGGATTCTTCTCGCCGCACCAGTACATCCCGCGACCGCGCGAACTCCTCGTATTCCGCGCGGGTTCGCAGAGTCTGTATGGAATCCCTCGCCGTCCTCGTGGACGCAGAGTAGTCGGGCAGCTCGAGAACCGCGGCGGTATCGAACGACTCGCCAATCAGGCTGGTAAGCACCGAAAGCGCTGCCCGCCGGATCGCGGCAAGCTCGTCGCGGTTCTGGCGCCGCCTGAGCAGCTCCGCCCGAATCGCGTTCTGTTCGCTTGGGAGAGCGGAGCCCTCTCGGACCCGGGAGGACGCGACGCCAAGCTGCGCCTCCAGATCGGTGATGGTGGTCCCGATCTCGCCGATCTGGGCCTGCGCGTCGAGCGCGGCAAAGAATGCATCGCTGACGGTTTGTCTCAGCGCGTAGAGTGACGTTCGGACCCGCGCCTGCGAGGCGGCAAGCTCGGCGTTCTCGAGAGCGCGGCGCGACCGCGCGAGCGGATCGAAGATTCGCTGCTGCGCCTCGATCCGCGCGTCGTAGGTGTCGTGCGGCGGCACCGGTGGGCTGGCTCCGCCCGGCAGCGTTATCGGAATGCGCGCGACATCCGACTGATACTGCATCTGTCCGGCGACCGAGAGCGAAGGGAGGCGCTCGGCCCCCAGGTTCCGCAGCCGGAGCCGGTTCTGCGCCGCCAGCAGATCCACCTCGCGCATTCGCGGATCACGTTGGAGCGCGGTCTCGTGCAGCACGCTCAGCCGCACCGTGTCGGCGGCCTGTGCGTGAACCATCGTGGAAGGAAAGAGCGTGACACAAACGCCGAGTGTGAGGATGCGTATCGTCATGGCCGGAGTGCGTTGCGGAAGAATGCCGGGAGCTCGGTCTTTCGCTGCTCGATGAATCGCGCGAAAGCGTCGTCGTCCATTCCGAGGATCACCGAGAGCATCGGCCGCGCGGCAAAGGCGAAGACACAGAGCGAAACGAGGTTGACCACGAACTGCTGTGGGTCAATGCTGCGAATTATGCCCGCGGCGGCGGCTTCGTCTATCTGCTGCTTCAGCTTCCGGATCGCGGGCGGTACGATGCGACGGGGATCCGCGCCGATGGCTCCGCCGAGCAGCTGCGCCGCGCGCTCCGGGTGGTGATGAAGCTCGCTGATGATGTAGCCCGCCAGAAACGGGTTCCGCGTCATGTTCTCGAGGTAGAGCGCGACGACGCTTCCAATTTTCTCATCGAGAGGAAGGTCGGAGCCGAGCGTTTCGATCAAGATCGGGAGGATCTTGCCGGCGACCTGCTGGAAGACCGCGGCGGCGAGGCGCTCCTTGGAGCGGAAGTAGTAGTGGAGCAGAGCCTGGTTGACGCCGGCCTCTCGCGCAATCTCCTGCATCCGGGCGCCGGCGGTGCCGCGGCTGATGAAAACCTTCCGCGCGGCTTCGAGGATTCGCTGCTGGGTCTCGCCGTCGGCCGGGGAGGGGCGCCGCTGTTTAATCATATGATTTAATCATATAGTTAATCAACGGCAATATGAAACGCCCCGGCCGTCGGCGCAAGACTATTTCTTTTTGGCTGGGACTCGCCGTCTCCGGGCGGCAGCCGCGGGGCGCGGGGCAGCGGCTGCGGCGCTGACAAATTTCACCGCCGCCGGCGATCGGGAGAGCACCTGCCCAACCGCATCGGGCGGAGTTCCCCGCACGAACACGAGGTAACGCAGCCCGCCGTTCTCGATGTAGTAGTGCGCGACCGTCGTCGCGGTCACCGGGCGCGCATCGCCTACCGTAAAGACGTTGTCGCAACCCGCGTCCAACGTCGGGACAGGGTCGGGCTGGACCTCGCGGGAGATGGCCGGGGGCAAGGGCTCGGCCGCGGGGGCAGGTGCGGTCCGAGCCGAACCCACGCCGCATGCGGCCACCGTCGCCGCCAGACTAACGATCCAACACCCCCGTCCCATCGTCGAAAATTGCTTCATTCCACACCCGTCCGGTAACAAAGAAATGTGATATTTCACCCGTACTCAGCTGCCAAATCAGCTCGGAAAGGCGTGACGGCGGCGCCCGGAAAACAGTCCTCTAATTGAGGGCGCGGTACCGCGAAAAGGGCAGGAATTCGCCAATCGCTTACGCCGCCCAAGCCTCGTTCGTCAGTTACAAAAGTGCCAATGCATTCTGCCAGGATTATTCCATGAATTTCTTGCGTCGCCTTCTCGTACTGCCAGCAGTGGTCGTCCTCGCTTCCGCGTGTGCCTCGGCCAAACCGGCCGCTCTGCCGGCTGCCAACCCCACGCCGGTCAAGCCCCGCGTGATCCACGACACTGTTGTGGTCAAGGATCCCGATCTCGAGCGTCGCGTTACGATGCTCGAGCTGCGGCTCCTCGAGAAGGAAGCGCAAGTAGAGGA
>JBDSRC010000299.1:0-3966 GCA_039929505.1 Gemmatimonadaceae bacterium | reverse complement strand
GGCAGCCGCCGCCGGAGCAACGCGTGAACGTCGTCGACTTCGTGACGCAGATGGTTCGCATCGCGATCCCGTATCTGTTCGCGGCGAGCGGAGGCGTCATCGCGGAGCGGGCGGGCATCGTGAGTCTTACGCTCGAGGGATTCATGCTGAGTGGCGCGTTCGGTGCCGCGCTCGGGACGCATTACTCGGGAAGCCCGCTGGTCGGCGTGCTGAGCGGGATTCTCTGCGGGCTCATCTTCTCGCTGATTCATGCGCTGGCAACCATCCGCTATCGCGCCGATCAGGTAGTGGTTGGTGTCGCGATCAATCTGCTCGCGATCGGTGTTACGAGATTTTTCCTCAAGCTCGCATTCGACAGCTCGTCGAATTCCCCGCGTGTGGCTGGGTTCGGCGGGAATCCCGCGGCGGCGGGCTTTGACAATCCGCTGCTCTGGCTGGGACTCCTGGTAGCTCCGGTGGTTGCCTTCATGATTTATCGCACGCCTTACGGACTCCGCGTCAGAGCGGCGGGTGATCACCCCGAAGCAGCGGAGAGCGTTGGCGTCAGCGTAAAGCGTGTGCGGTATCTCGCGGTCGCCGCTTCCGGAATTCTTGCCGGGCTCGGGGGAGTGTATCTCGCGCTCGATCAGCATCAGTTCACCGATCAGATGACGGCAGGCCGCGGATTCATCGCGATCTCCGCCGTGATTTTCGGGCGATGGAATCCCATTCGCGCCGCGCTCGCGTGCCTGTTGTTCGCGGCCGCCGAGACGCTCCAGATCCAGCTGCAGGGAAGCCACGCCATTCCGTCCCAGTTCATCGAGATGATCCCGTACGTCCTGACAATCATCGCGCTGGCCGGCGTGGTTGGTCGCTCGGTGGCGCCGGCCGCGCTCGGAAAAGCGGCGGACTAGCCGTGCCATCAGGGATGCGCGGCCGGTTCTCCGCTATGACGAGCGGAAAACTGTTCGTGCTCATCATCACCAGCTTCGTGGACATGGTGGGGCTGCTGATGGTGCTTCCGCTCATACCGTTCTATGCCCAGGATATGGGTGGCGGCGGGGTGATCGTCGCGATTCTCGTGGTATCGTTCACCGCTGCGCAGCTGCTGAGCGCGCCGTTATGGGGGCGGTTCTCGGACAGGTACGGCCGGCGTCCAGCGCTCCTGATCGGACTCACTGCTGCGGCGATCGCCTACGTCGTGTTTGCATACGCGACGTCCATATGGATGCTGCTCCTCTCGCGGATCGTGCAGGGTGCCGGTGGCGGGACCGTGGGCGTTATCCAGGCGTACGTGGCGGACTCCGTCGAGCCGGAAAATCGGGCTAAAGCGCTCGGCTGGTTGTCGGCGGCGACCAATCTCGGCGTTGCGATCGGACCGGCGCTTGGATCCGCCGCCCTGGTGATGGGTAGACCGGGCCCTGGTCTTGCCGCCGCTGCGCTCTGTCTGCTCAACATTTTCTTTGCGTGGCGATTTCTCCGCGAGTCGAGGGACATGACGGAGGTCTCGGACCGGAAAGCGGGCACGTCGCGAGCGATGATTGCGCGCGTCCTGACTCACTCAGGCGAACCGGCGCCGCGGCTGATCTGGATTTACGCGATCGCGATGGGTGCTTTCTCCGGATTGATGGCGATACTGGCCTTGTATCTCGCGGACCGATTTGGCGTCACCGCGGACAACATCTGGATCTTCTTCACCTACGTCGGCGTGATCTCGGTCGTCACCCGCGCGGGGATACTCGGCTGGGCGGTGGACAGATATGGTGAAGCGCGCCTGTCGCGGCTGGGGCTGATTCTGCTGGCGATGGGCCTCGGCACCATTCCGTTCGCGCGCGGGTACCTCACGCTCGCGCTCTCAGTCGCGCTGATACCGCTCGGCACCGCATTCACGTTTCCGTGCGTGACCTCAATGCTTTCGCGAGTGATACCGAGCAGGGAGCGGGGGATGTACATGGGTGTGCAGCAGACTTTTGGCGGACTCGCGCGTGTGATCGTTCCCCTTTGGGCCGGTTTCGCGTACGACCACCTCGGCAAGACTGTTCCCTTTTTCACATCGGCGGTGCTGGTGGGCGGGACGATGCTGCTCGGGCGCGGGCTGGACGACGGAAGGACAGCCGCGCCGCCTGAGGAGACAACCGCAGAACTGAAAACCGAACAGGTCGGAAGCTGAACCGCACGTCGATGCACCTCCACGCCGGGCTGAAATCCTGGTGGCAACAGTCTTTAACTCGACCTGCGCGGAACCCGTGTCCTGAAGCTCGGATGTGGCCCGGGGCCGGCGGCTTCCAGGCAGGAAGCTCACGGCCCGTCATTCGCAGTTGCCCCCAGCGTGAGTTAATCGATTTGTCATGAAGTCGTAATACGCGCGCAAGTTTTGACGCGCTGGGTATCGCTAATGTTACGCATCCATCCCGTGAGGTTTGATACGATGCGTTATCAGAATGCGGCTTATCGCTGGGCTGTGTCGCTATTCGCTCTGGCGGCGTTGAACACGTCCATCGCACGCGCTCAAACGATTTCTGTGGCCTCCGATCCCATCCGGCCGCCCACGCTCGCGGGGCTTTACCGAATGGAATCTCCATCAAGTATTGCACCGACCACGATTACCTTTCTGAGACTGCTACCTGATGGTCGAAGCCGTGTCGAAACTCTGAAGATCGACGCTACTCGTCCCAGTGTCCGGGCAGGTGTAACCGTCGGACCGTTCAGCCGTCGCCCCTGGCGGCTCAAGACTCTCTCTGCGGGTATATCGCCGCACCTCTGTTTTGAGATCCGGAGCGCAGAATCATGCACTGCATTTCATGCCGAGATGCCGAGGGGCGATCTCCTTCTTTTCGCACCCGACGCAAACTGGAGCAAGCCGACCTTGATCCTTCGCCGCGAACAATAGTCCCGTGGCGCAGTTGCCCGATTCTCTGCTCTCTGAACCACATGTCCTCGAGAACGGCATGACTCCGCTCAACCTCCTGCCCGCAGCGCCCCATTATCACCGGCAGCAAGCCCCAATCAGCCACGTTATCGCCGCCGCGATCGCCGCCGATTGCCGCCGATTGCCGCGCGCACGTTTCCGGTTGAAACTCTTCAGAATAACCGCTGATTTCAGCGAAATGACCGTGAAAGGACAATCTTCATGGAGGAATGTCGATGCTTTTTCTGGTCTATGTGAGTTCGGCCGTCGAACAGTTTTCACGAACTGAGCTGGTCGACCTCCTTGCGAAAGCGCAGGCGAACAACACCGCGCTGGGGATTACCGGGATGTTGCTTTAAAAGGACGGGAACTTCATGCCGGTGCTGGAGACGAGGAGGAAGTAGTCCGATCACTCCACGCCAGGATAAGCCTTGACCCGTGACATACAGGAATCCTTACCCTGATGCAGGGACCGCTGGCAACGAGGCAATTCCCCGACTGGTCGATGGGCTTTCGGGACCTCAAATCCCCTGATGTGTCTTCACTACCTGGCTACAGCAAGTTCCTGAACACCCCACTGACGGGGAGCGAGTTTTCGTCGGACCCCAAGCGCAGCCAAAAGCTCCTGATGACATTCAAGAAGCACATGTAGCGCGCTTTAGTCGGAGATTCCGCCGGATACCACTGGAGAGCAAGTCGCCAGCTGACGACTGCGGACTGCGGACTAAACTACAGACTGCGAACTGCGAACGAACCGCGAACTGCCAACTGCGAACTGGCTGCGAACTGCGGACTGACTACGACCTTCGCGAATCGCGAACGGAATTCTGTGACCGAGTCACCAGACTCGGAGCGTGCAGTGGTCCCTACGTGCCAGGTCGGTCGATTCGCCAATAAGTCCGCAGTTCGCAGTCGTTCGAAATCCGTAGTTCGCAATCGGTACGCAGTTCGCAGTTCGCAGTTTAGTTCGCAGTTCGCAGTGGGGTTTTGTTTTCAGTCATAGTTCGCATTATCCCCCCGAGCGCAGTGCCCCGAGAATCGCGGGCAGCCCGCCGGCGAGCCAGGTAATCGCTGCTGCG
>JBDSRC010000298.1:0-3334 GCA_039929505.1 Gemmatimonadaceae bacterium | reverse complement strand
CTCTACCGGACTCGGAAAGCAGGATCTGATTTTCCAGATCGAGCAGAACCTGCTCGAGACCGACATCATGCTCCACGGCGACGGCGTGCTCGAGATCCTCCCGGAGGGCTACGGATTTCTGCGCAGCCAGGACTGGAGCTACCTACCCGGCCCTGACGACATCTACGTCTCGCCGTCGCAGATCAAGCGGTTCGGGCTCCGGACTGGCGATGAAGTCAGGGGACAAGTGCGTCCGCCCAAGCCGTGGGAGCGCTACCTCGCGCTGCTCAAGGTCGAGAGTGTCAACGGGGAAGATCCCGAGAAAGCGAAAGACCGCGTCCCGTTCGACGATCTGCGTCCGAGCTATCCGGACGAGCGTCTCCGCCTCGAGACGAAGGAGAACGATCTGAGCATGCGCGTCGTTGACATCATGGCTCCCATCGGAAAGGGACAGCGCGGGCTGATCGTCTCACCCCCGCGCGCCGGCAAGACGATTCTTCTCAACAAAATGGCGAATGCCATCGCCGAGAATCACCCTGAGGTGACGATCATCGTGCTGCTCATCGACGAGCGGCCCGAAGAAGTGACGGAGATGATCGCGAGCACCATCCGCGCCGAAGTCGTCAGCTCGACGTTCGACGAAGGCGCCGCGCGCCACGTGCAGGTCTCCGACATGGTGCTCGAGAAGGCAAAGCGACTTGTCGAGCACGGTAAGGATGTCGTAATTCTGCTCGACTCGCTTACACGGTTCGCGCGGGCCCACAATACCGTCGCGCCGCAGTCGGGGAAGATTCTGTCCGGCGGAGTCGATGCCAGCGCGCTCTACAAGCCGAAGCGCTTCTTCGGGTCGGCGCGGAACATCGACGGCGGCGGATCGCTCACCATCATCGCGACCGCGCTCACCGAGACGGGATCGCGGATGGACGATGTGATCTTCGAGGAGTTCAAGGGAACCGGCAACATGGAACTGGTGCTCGACCGCAAAATCGCCGACCGCCGTGTGTTTCCCGCCATCGATATGCTCAAGTCGGGCACGCGGAAGGAGGAGCTGCTTCTGAGTCAGGCGGAGATCAACCGCGTGATCCTGCTTCGCCAGTTCCTCGCCGACATGCCCGAGGCCGAGGCGGTCGAGTTTCTTCTGCGCCAAATGGTCAAATCCAAGAACAACAAGGAGTTTTTTACCCAGATGGCGCAGGGCTAGTCTATAGATGTGAACAGTTCTCTGAGGCGGTACATGGCCGTGGACTACGGGCGCAAGCGAATCGGCCTGGCGATCAGCGACACGATTGGCATGATTGCGACTCCCGCCGGATTCATCGTTCGGCGCGAAGGCAAGCGCCCGCCAATCACGGAGATCATGCGGCGTGCGACGGAGCTGGAGGCAGAAGGGTTTGTTTTCGGCCTCCCCCTCGATGGAGATGGGAACGAGACCGACTGGACGGCCGAAGTCCGCGCCGTCGGTGAAGAGGTTGGCAAGCGGACGAAGATGCCGGTCCGATATCTCGACGAGCGGTTCACCACCGCCGCCGCGCTCCGGACGATGCGCGAGCTCGGCCAGTCAACCCGTGGTCGGAAGGGTGATGTCGATGCGCTCGCGGCTACGATCCTCCTCCAATACGCGCTGA
The DNA here is from genome assembly GCA_039929505.1 of Gemmatimonadaceae bacterium. Classification (GTDB taxonomy): domain Bacteria; phylum Gemmatimonadota; class Gemmatimonadetes; order Gemmatimonadales; family Gemmatimonadaceae; genus UBA4720. The sequence continues at coordinate 1,730 of JBDSRC010000298.1, read as the reverse complement.
ACAATGCGGACTGAGCTGAGACTCGCCCTGATCGGCGGCTACGTAGCTCTCATCGGCTGTCTTGGAGTCGTCGCGTGCGGTCCCACGCCACACGGCGCCCCGAAGCGCGTGATCATCCCCCGTGGTGCGACGTTCGGAGACGCCGCTGACTCGCTGGGGAAAGCCGGACTCGTCGGATCGCGTAAAATCTTCCGACTGTACGGCCGGATGATGGGTGGAGACCGGAACATCAAGCCAGGGACGTACCTCCTCAAGGACGGCACGCCGTGGCGGGATATCGTGAAGGCGTTGAACGGCGGCCGCGGTCTGGTCAACACGCTGACGATTCCCGAAGGATTTACGATTCAGCAGATCAAGCCCGTGCTGGCGCGGACGCTGTTCGTGCCGCCGGAGTCTGTCGACGCGGCAGTGCGCGATACCGCTCTCCTCCGGCGACTCGATATTCCGACCAAGACTCTCGAGGGCTACCTGTTTCCGGACACCTACGCATTTCCGGCGGGCACCACGGCATCGCAGGCGGTGCGTGAGATGGTCCGCGGATTCGAGCGCCGGTGGAAGCCGGAGTGGGATTCCCTGCTTCCCGGTCTCAAGGTCAACCGGAACGACATGGTGACGATGGCGTCACTCGTCGAGAAAGAAGCGCGGGTTCCGGAAGAGCGGCCGGTCATCGCCGCCGTCTACTACAATCGTCTTCGCCGCGGAATGTTGCTGCAGGCTGATCCGACGGTGCAGTATGCGATGGGACGGCACGTGAGCCGCGTGATGTACAAGGATCTCGCCACCCAGTCGCCTTACAATACCTATCTCCACGCCGGTCTCCCGCCCGGTCCGATTGCGTCGCCCGGGGCGGCGAGCCTTGCAGCCGCCGCGAACCCGGCGAAGGTGGATTACCTGTACTTCGTCGCGAGGCCGGATGGGCGGCACGAGTTCCGGCAGACGCTCGCGCAGCACAATAACGCGATCAGGAAGGTTCGGGGTCTGCCGCCGCTACCCGACTCGCCGGCGCGGCAGGCTGTCGCCAAAGTTCCGGCCAAACGACCGGTGACGGCGGCGCGTAAACCCGCGGCGCGATCAACGCGAACCACTGCAGCTTCGCGCACTCGCACGACGGCCAAAGCGCAGGTGCGGAAAGCCACGACCACGACGAAGAAGCGTACTACGGCTCCGGTGAAGAAGCCGACGGCCACGAAAACCACGGCGCCGTAGCAGGGTGGTCGATCCTGCCATTCTTCGTCTCGTCGCGATCACCGACGATGCTCTCGACCGCCGGAACATGCTGATCGAGCGCGCTTCGGCCGCTGTTCGAGGCGGGGCGACGTGCATTCAGCTTCGCCTGAAGAACGCGCAGCCCCGCGAAGTGGTGGATGTCGCGCGCGCCCTCGTCGCCGCGGTGAGCGTGCCGGTGATCGTCAACGACCGCGCGGACATCGCGCTCGTGGCGGGAGCGGCCGGCGTGCACGTCGGTGATACCGACTTGCCTGTGGTGGCAATCCGAAGATTCGCGCCCGAGGGATTCGTGATTGGCGCCTCGCTCGGGAGCGATCGCGAGCTGGAGAACGCCAGCGACGCTGATTACGTAGGAATCGGCCCGCTGTTTTCTTCGGGATCGAAGACCGACGCCGGGGAAGCGATCGGGATCGAGGGATTCAAGCGGCTCGCGGCGCTATGCGGCCTGCCGGCAATCGCGATCGGCGGAATAACGCCGGAACGCGTGCCTCAGATCATGGAGG
>JBDSRC010000297.1:0-4595 GCA_039929505.1 Gemmatimonadaceae bacterium | reverse complement strand
GACAATGGCCACACGACACCGTCACGATTCCCGCGAACATGTCGAGGTAGCGGCGGCCCGTCTCATCGAAGAGGTATTGCATGTACCCTTCGACGATCAGCAGCGGCTCGCCGTAGAGGGTGAACACTGCCGGGTTGGTGTATTTCTGCCGCATCGCCAGAACTTCCGAGCGCGAGGGGCCGGTGTACGGACGCGGCACGTGGTCGCAGGGCGGGAGCTCTGGTCTCGCTGCGGGCCGGGGTATGGTGGTGGCTTCTCGAACTGCAGTCATGATTGCACCTGTAGAATGAAGCGCGTTATGCGTTTTGCGTGGCCGTTGTGCGTTTAGCCGTTCGCCGGCAACGCACGGCTGGGGCCCACGGTCTCACCTCGTTGGACTTCATTCAGAACGGAACGACGCAAAACGGCTACGCATAATACATAACGGCAGTTGCAGTTCATCACGCGCGCACCGGCACTTCATCCGGCGACGGCGCCGCGTAGCCCTCGACGTTCTCGTATCCCGAGTGATACTCGGCAGCCGCAGGGCGCCTGATTTCGGATTGGAGCACGATGCGATCGCGCCGGATGCCGCGGAAATCCTCGACTCTCTTCCAACCATCGGCAGCGTGCTGCTCAATGAATTGGTCGAGTCCAGCCAGAAGCCGCTTGATAATGTTTGGTCCGACGGCCTGATCCAGCATCGCCGCCGTGCACACCTGCACCGTGCCGCAGCCGAGGAGGAAGTACGAGATCGCCTGCGAGAAATCCGAGACGCCGCCGATTCCGGAAAAGCTTCGATCGGGAAAGGCTTTCGTGAGTTGTGCCATCTTCGCGAGCGACAATGGCAGAATCGCGGGACCGCCCAGCCCTCCGCTCGATACGAAGCCGTCGACGTTGATCTCGAACTCCAGCGTCTCCGGATCGATTGGCGGCAGCGAAGGAAATGTGTTTGATGACACGATCGCGTCCGCCCCGCCCCGGAAACACGCGGCGGCCTCGACGACGATATCAGCGGTCGCCGGCGTGAGCTTACACCAGACCGGAACCTTGGCGACCTCCTTCACCGCCTCGGTGACGACGGAGCAGAGACCCTGGTCCTTCCCAATGTTGGACCCCATGTCACGCCGGTCCATGTGTGGGCACGAGAAGTTGAGCTCGAGACCATCCGCCCCCTCTCCCTGCGCCGTCTCGGCCAGCTCCTGCCAGTGCCGCAGCTCCTTGTCGTTTCCGGAGCCGGCCATGATCGAGGCGATCAGCACGCGGTCCGGATAGGCTTCCTTGATCCGTCGGATTCGCGGTGCCCACCACTCGAGAGTCTTGTCCGAGATCAGCTCCCAGTTCCACGACGAATGGAGCGCCGCCCCCGGACGCTTCTTCATCGAAACGTGGGAATCGTCCGCGCCCGTCCTCATGAACTTCGCCTTGGCGCCGTAGACGTTCACGACGGGGTGAAGCCCGATGGTTTTCGTTACGACCCCACCCCAACCCCCCTCGAAGGCGCGCAGGATGTTGCTCTCGGATTCCGTCGGAGGCGCCGACGAGAGGAGAAACGGATTCTCGAACTTGATTCCGGTGAACGTTACCGATCGATCCACGGTCATGCGGCCTCCGAATTGTGTTGCTCCGCCGCGCACGAAACGCGGCGAAAGTCGATCACGACATCCAGTTGGTTCCCGCTTCCTTGTTCCACTTCGTGGTCATCTTCTTCGACTGCGTCCAGAACTCGATCGAGCCGCGACCGGTAATGTCGCCCACGCCGAACTTCGAGTCGTTCCAGCCGCCGAATGAGAACGGCTCCCTCGGCACGGGAACTCCGACGTTCACTCCCACCATCCCTGCGCTCGCGTGTTCCATGACGTAGCGCGCGGTCCCGCCGCTCTCGGTAAATACCGAGGCAGCGTTCCCGTAAGGCGATGCGTTTTCGACCCGGAGCGCTTCGTCGACATTCTTCGCCCGGATTATCACGAGAACAGGCCCGAACACCTCGTCCTGCGCGATTCGCATGTCCGGAGTGACGTGGTCGATGATGGTCGGGCCGATGAAATAGCCGTTCTCCTTTCCCTTGACGACAGCGCGCCGGCCGTCCACCAGAACCTTGGCCCCGGCCGCTTCAGCTTCGGCGATGTAAGTCTCGATGCGCTGCCTCGCTGCCGCGGAGATTACCGGACCGATGTCGCGGCCGGGAACGATCGCGCGAGCGTGCTCCACCATCCGGTCGATGATGTGGTCGGTCTTCGACACTGCGACCATTACCGATGCGGCCATGCAGCGTTGCCCGGCACACCCTGACATCGAGGCGACCACATTGCTCGACGTCATCTCGCGGTCCGCATCCGGCATGACGATGAGATGATTCTTCGCTCCCCCGAGCGCGAGACAGCGCTTGAGCGTGGCAGTCGACCGCCGGTACACGACCTTCGCGATCTTCGTCGAGCCAACGAAGCTGATGGCCGCGATCCCGGGGTGATCGCAGATCGCCTCCACGGCTTCCTTGCCTCCGTGAACGATCTGCAGCACGCCCTCCGGAAGACCCGCTTCCTTCAATAGCTCTGCGATCCTTCCAGCGCTGAGCGGCACCAGCTCCGAGGGCTTGAGGATCACACAGTTCCCGAGCGTGATGGCGTTGGGAATGGACCAGTTCGGAACCATGTTCGGGAAATTGAACGGCGTGATCGCGGCGACGACTCCCAACGGGAAGCGCTCGATCCGGCACTCGACACCCCGGCTCACCTCCAGAACCTCTCCCGGCGTGATTTGCGGCAGCGAACATGCGAATTCGGACAGCTCGGCCGACTTGAGAATCTCGGCGCGTGCCTCGCTCGCGACTTTGCCGTTCTCCTCGGTGATCAGTGATGCCAGCTCGTCGATGTTCTTCTCGAGGAGCGCCTTGTAGCGGTAGAAAACCTGCGCGCGCTCCTTTATGGGAGTCGCGGACCACGCGGGGAACGCCTTGGTTGCGCTGGCAACCGCTGTGTCGATGTCGGCCTGGGTCGAGAGTGGCACCCGCGAGATGACGCTGCCGTCGCTCGGGTTGTACACCTCGAGGAACGGTCGCTCGCTGCCGACAAATGATCCGTCCAGATAGTTCTGGACTTCCGGGTACTTCATGCTCGCTCGGGCTACAGGTAACTGCAGGAACGGCGAGAGCTTAGCCCCGCCAGGCGCAGTGAAGTCCTATCATCGAAGATGTGATTGGGGGGACCGCGCCGCAAGGCAATCCGAGCGTGTCAGGCTGGCTCGGCGGACGGCTGCGCATGAGCTTTCAGTGGGTCATTGCGGCATGAACCGTGTATGCTGATACCTTCCATGGAACTAGCAACCAGCGCTGACATGACAGAGCCGACGAGCTCAGCAGAGCAACCGATTATCATCACCGCGGTCGACCAGGGGATGTCCATTCCCCTCGCCGCTGCCATCAGTGTGGTCTCCGCGATAGTCGTAGCAGCATCGAGCTACGCCGTGATCGCAAAGGGGTTGTCGGCTGGAATGACGAGGCTGTCCGCATTGGCCGCTCTCCTTGCCTTCGTCGCACTCGTTTATGGACTGATCGAGTTGTCGCTCGCCGTCATCGCGACTTCCGCCGAGCGCCGCAGAAAGGAGCGTGAGGTGACCGAGCGCCGGCAGGGCGACCGGGCGAGAAAGCCAAAGCGATAGCCGAACAGGTGCAAGGCCATTCTCACCGTCGCGTCGCCTGATAAGCAGCGGCCACAGGAAGGAATAGCCGGCAAGCCCGACCGAATCGCGCAGATTCCCCTCGCGTTTCTGGTCGTGACTCTTGCGGCGATGGTCGCCGTTCCGATTCTCGGCGATCACTACACGACCCCCGTTCGCGAAGAGATCACGAGTCTCACCGAGCCCGCGCGCACCGAGCTCACGCACCTGCAGCTTTCCCTCGCGCTCGAGGGTGCGGTCGTCGACGAGTTCCTCGAGACCCGTGACAGTGCCCTCCTCGGAAGACTGCGGGACGTTCACGGCCAGGAGGAGCGCGCCTATGCTGCGCTATCGCCCCTTGTCGGCCGCCTCGGCCCCGAGGTACGCCGCAGATTCGACGAGCTGCGAGAGCTTGACAGGCGACGTCACACGCGTGGCACCCGCTTGTTGGAGCTCACTCGTGCGCGGATCGCCGGGGGCGACCGTATGCACAAGAGCCTCTATGAGGGAGCGCTGCTGGCCGCCGCGCAGCTCGATGAAACTCTCAACGATGCGACGCAGACGAGGCGCGACCGGGTCGTGGCGGCCGAGCGCGTCGAGCGACTGCTGACTATCGCGCTGGGCTTTCTCGCGCTGGCCGCAATCCTGGTGGTGATCTGGCTTGGCAAGCGTCTTCAGTTGGCCGCGACTGAAGCCGAGCAGCGTCGCCTCGCACTGACCGCGGCGGTTGCGGGACGCGAAAAGCTGATGCGCGGCGTCAGCCATGACCTGAAGAATCCGCTTAACGCCATCGACGGTCACGCCCAACTCCTGGAAGAGGGAGTAAAAGGGCCACTGACCGCGGGACAGCAGGAGAGCATCGGAAGAATCAGGCGGGCGGTGAAAACCCAGCTCTCGCTGATCATGGATATCCTCGAGCTCTCGCGCGCCGAATCCGGAAGCCTGGGCATCCACAAAGAGGC
>JBDSRC010000296.1:0-4208 GCA_039929505.1 Gemmatimonadaceae bacterium | reverse complement strand
AGTTCTCCGGCTCCACGACCATCAGGTGAACATCGAGTGGCAGCTTCGTCAGCTTCCGCACCGACTCGATCACCCTGGCGCCGAAGGTCAGGTTCGGGACGAAGCGTCCGTCCATCACGTCGATGTGTATCCAGTCGGCACCGCCGGCTTCACACATTGCGATCTCGTCGGCGAGCTTGCCGAGGTCGGCGCTCAGAATCGACGGCGCGATTCGAACCGTCATTGCCCCGGCGTCGGGATTGGTGGCAGCGGCGCGAAGCCCGTATCGATCCGCAGCTGTGGCGGCGGCGGGAAGTGCGAGATCGTGAGGCTCACCGGGCCACCGGCCCGAATAGTGTTCCCGGCGGCGGGCAACTGACGGATCACAGTGTTCTCGGGCTGAATCGAGCTGGTGTCGCGGGAGCGACCAGCAACGCGCAGCCCAAGCTGCTCGATCATCGACAATGACTCTCCGAGGGTGCGGCCGTACAGGTCCGGCATCACCACCGTCGCGGGACCTTTGCTCAACATGACGTTCACGACGCCCGGCAGCTCGATCTTGGTGCCGGCAGGCGGGTCGCTCTGAATTACGAGGCCGCGCGGCTGGTCGCTGAGCTGCTCGGTCACCGTGCCCATGGTCAAGCCGGTGTTCTCGATCGCGATGCGCGCCTGTTGCTGCGACATGTTCGTCGTGACCGGAACCTCGGCGCTCCGCTGTCCGGCGCTCACGGCCAGGATCACCGCGATGCCGCGCTTCTGCCTGCTTCCTGCCGGTGGATCTTCCTGGATCACGATGTCTTCCGCGACCGTGCGGTGAATCCGCGCTTCACCCTTCTGCGCGGTGAACCCTGACTTGTCGAGGATCACCGCGGCGTCGGCGTAGGACTTTCCGACGACGTTCGGAAGAATTCCTTCATCCGGAAGAACTTCAGCGGGGAACGCGAAGAGGAAGATCGCGACGTAGGAGAGGAGAAATCCGCCGACGGCAACGATCAGGTATGGAAACGCGCGGCGCGGGAGCGCGCGCAGGTTGAAGGCCACTAAGCGACCCTGCGCAATCGCGCGGCGAAGGCGCCGTCGGTGCCGTGGCGTTGCGGGAGGACGCGAAGCATTCCGTTGTCGAGGACTTCCATCGGCACCGAGCCGTCGGGCGGCGGCTCCAGCTTCCAGCCGGAATTGCCGGCGAGGAACATCTCGATCTGCTCGTCGTTTTCTTCGGGCTCGAGCGAGCAGGTGCTGTAGATGAGGAGGCCGCCCACGCGCACGACTTTGGCCGCCGCTCGCAGAATGGACTTCTGAAGCGCCGCCATCACCGCGATATCGGAAACCTTGAGGCGCCACCTCGCATCGGGGTGCCGGCGGAAGGTGCCCGTCCCGGTGCACGGCACATCGATGAGCACTGCGTCGAGAGGCCTTACCGCCGGTGCGCGCGCATCCCCAACGAAGGGATAGATATTCGGCGTCTCGAGCCGGCGCTGATTAGCGAGCAGCCGCTGGAGCCGAACCACCGATTTGTCGCTCGCGAAAACCGCGCTCGCCGTTCGCGACAACTCGAGCGTCTTGCCGCCCGGCGCCGCGCACAGATCGGCGACGAGCGAGCGCGGCTCGATCGCCGCGTACTCGGTCACGAGCGTCGCGGCCGGATCCTGGACGAAAAATAATCCCTTCTTGAACGCTCCGAGCTCGGTGAGGGTCATCCCGCCCGAGATGCCGATACTCTCAGCCACATACGGCGCGTCGGCGACGTGTACTCCGGCGGACTCGAGCATTGCCTCGAGCTGCTCGCGCACCACTCCGAACGGCCGCACTATGAGTGGAGCCTCGGAATTATTGAGAGTGAGCAGACGCGCGGTGTCCGGCTCGCCCCATCTCTCCATCCATTTGGCAACCAGCCAGCGCGGGTGAGAGAAGTTGAGCGCAAGCGCGTCCACCGGATCGGGAGGCAGCGTGAGCCTCAGCTCTTCCCGCTCACGGTCCGTGCGACGCAGCACGGCGTTTACGAGCTTGCTCGCGCCGATGCCGTGTCTCCGCTTGGCGAGCTCCACCGTTTGAGCGATCGCGGCATAGGCGGGCACGCTTCCCATGTTCGTGAGCTGATAGACACCGAGCCGAAGAAGGTCGACGACGTCGGCATCGAGGCGCTGGAGTCCGCCACGCACCCTGTCGGAAAGAATGGTGTCGATCCACGCCCGCCGCCTCAGCATCCCGTAGACGAGCTCCCGCGTCCAGCGGCGGTCGCGCGCATCGAGCGCCGCTGGACGCCGGTCGAACGACTGATCGAGAAACTCGCCACGCCTCAGGTCGGCGCAAATCTCGGCGGCGACCACGCGCGCGGCCGTGACGCCGCCGATGGCGGGGGCCGTCATTGCGTCGGCGCTCACGATCCGAGCATCCCCGTAACAGGCGAAGAAGGCACGGCTGCCTCCCGGCGCGGCATCCTGCCGGCGAGATACGCGAGACGTCCTGACTCAACAGCCTGCCGCATCGCCGTCGCCATACGCACTGGATCGGCCGCGGCCGCAATCCCGGTGTTCATGAGAATCCCATCGACGCCCTGCTCCATCACGATGCACGCGTCCGATGCGGTGCCAACCCCGGCATCGACGATTACCGGAACCTTCAGGCGCGCCTTGATGGTGCGAATCGCATGCGGATTGAGCATCCCGAGACCGGACCCGATCGGCGATGCGAGCGGCATCACCGCGACCGCCCCCGCCTGCTCGAGCCTGAGTGCGGTGATCAGGTCGTCGTTGGTATAGGCCATCACCTTGAACCCTTCGCTAACCAATGCCTGAGTCGCGGCGAGGAGACCGACGGTATCGGGCAGGAGTGTTTCCTGGTCGCCGATCACCTCGAGCTTCACCCACTCGTTGAAGCCGGCGGCGCGTGCCAGCCGGGCGTAGCGGATCGCTTCAGCGGCAGTGTAGCACCCCGCGGTGTTGGCGAGCAGGAAATACTGCTCAGGATCGAGGTGGTGCAGCATTCCCTCGTCTTTGTTCCGATCGAGATCGACGCGCCTCACGGCGACGGTGACGACTTCCGCCCCCGATGCTTCGATTGCCTCGATCATCTTCGCGTTGGAGGAATACTTTCCGGTGCCGACCATCAGGCGCGAGCGGAACTCGCGCCCCGCGATTACGAACGGCTGCGGATCGTCTTGAGTCGCGCTCTCTCGCGACAGCAGATCTGCGTGCGCCATCCGGTCACCCGCCACCGACGAAGTGAACGATCTCGAGAGAGTCGTCGCGGGCAAGCGGGACCCGGGCGAACGATTCGCGGTCGTGCAGAATGGTGCCGTTGTGCTCGATCACCACCATGCGTGGATCGAGCGCAAGCGAAACGAGGAGGTCGGCCACGCTCCACCCTTCGGGGATCTCGCGACGCCCGCCATTGACCGTGAGAGCGACTTTCTGCTCTGCTATTGCTGTCCCCATCATATCTGTGAAAGATAGCGGCTGGCCGCGAGTTCGGAATTCTCGTCTTCCCAGATCCCCCGTATTGCGGCAACGCCGTGCGCGCCCTTGTGAACGAGCAGCTTAACGTGCTCAGGGCGCACCCCGCCGATCGCGATGACGGGGATTCTTACCTCCGCCACCAGCTCATTGATGAAATTGCTCTCGCGCCGGGGATCTCCCGGGTGCGACGGCGTCTCCAGGACGTGTCCGGCTACGCACCAAGCCGCCCCCGCCTGCTCGGCTTCCACCGCTTCCTCGGTGGAGTGAACGCTGGCCCCGATGCGGAGCGCCGGCGCTAGTTTCTGCACATCGGAAAGCTTCAGTGACTTGGCGGTCAGCTGAACACCGTGCGCACCCGACGCCAGCGCGATGTCCACCCGGTCGTTGACTATGCACCAGCACCCGGTCTCCGCGTGCAGCAGCAGGATGTCGAGCGTGAGACCAAAGAGCGTCGGCGAATCGAGCAGCTGAGAGCGGACGTGTATTGCCCCCTTGTCACCCAGCACCATCATCACTGCTCTTGCTTTCCTGAGAAACCCGGGACGAAGCATGATCTCGTCGCTGGTCACGGCGTGCACAACCGGAATTTCCGGCATCGCCGTATCGCGCGCGGCGCCAACGGCGGGCTGACTCAGCTTCCGTACCTGTCGCCGACCTTCGCGCCTCGTCCGCGCGCCCAGTCGTGCGCGGCCATCCGCTTCTTTCCCGTCGGCTGCACTTCGGTGATACGAACGGCATCGGTGCCGGCGGCGATGACCAGCTCGCCCGTCACCT
>JBDSRC010000295.1:0-6937 GCA_039929505.1 Gemmatimonadaceae bacterium | reverse complement strand
GAAGGTGACGTTGAAGCATTGCGTATTGTTCGGAGTCGACGACGCGGAGAAGGTGTTGGTGCCGACGGTAAAGGTCACGGTAGCTCCCGCGAGCCCTTGAACCTGGGCCTGAGTCGCGGAAACGGTGGTCGATGACGGCGTGAATACGATTCCCGACACCGGCAGGGGCTGACACGCCTGGCCGCAGATCATCACCGTCGCGGCAACGGGCGGAGTGACAGTGACGTCATAGCTCGCCGTCTGGGTTACGCCGCCGACAGTTATTGTCGCCAGGATCGTGGTGGTCCCCTGAGTAAGTCCGGTGACCACGCCAGTGTTGCTCACTGTCGCCACTTCTGGCCTGGTCGAGTAGTACTGTGGGCGGCCAACATTGGTGACCGTGGCGCCGCTGGAATTCGTAATCGTCGTCACCAGTGCGAGTGTCGACCCGGCACCCACGGTATTGGGGGTTCCACTCGCCCGACCCGACAACTGAACCGTACCCAGGGCTACCGGTGCTGCGGTAACCGTGAACACTGTCGTATCAGCGCGCGTAACCGATGGTCCGCCAGTGGAGCCGGGAATGTCCTGGAGCGTAGCGATCACGCTGGCACTTCCCACGGCGACTCCGGTAACGAGTCCCGACGAGCTCACCGTAACCCTGGTGGTGTCCGTGGAGCGGAAAGTCGGCGTTCCCTGAACAGTCAGTGGATTCCCCGGCGTAGAAGGACTGCAAGGCCCGCTGGTGCAAGGCCCCGCATCGAACGCCGTCACGGAGACCTGCTGGGTTTCCCCGACGGCTATGGCCGCTGCCTCGGGGTTGAGCCGCAAGAAATAAAAATTGGAAGCCGCGGGGACACCGGTGAACTTGTCGGTGTCGCAACCGAGGGCAACCAGCATACAGAGCAAACCAAGCTTTTTCATTGGAGTTCTCGTCAGTGTGCGAAGGTGGTTGGATGCCGTCGTCCTAGGACGGCTGGCAGTGAACTCCATCTATGGATTCCGGTCGATGCAGCCCTTGAACTCCGGGTTGTTTTCCTCGGCCTGCGGAATGATCAACATCTTGTCGGTTCCGAAAGCACCGCCCTTGACGTAAGCGCCATTAGGGTAGACGGTGTTCTCAGCCCGCCCGAAGCCTCCCTCGGATATCGGACGAACCAGTCTCCGCATATCAGCGAGGCGGTGTCCGGTCATGAAGAGCCAGAACGCCCGCTCCCGGAACATGAGGTCTTCGCGTGCAGTCTGACTCCCCGGATCGGCAAGGAGTGGCAACAAGGTGCCGCCAGCCGGAATGGCCGGACAACCCGTCACCTGGGCGCCCGACGCGTTGCATGGATTGGACGGCTGCTTGAAGGTATTGAAGTTGGCGCGCATGTAATTGAGTCTCGCCAGCCAGTTGACGTCGTCTCCCGCTCTCAGGAAAGCTTCCGCTTCCAGCAGCCGCGCTTCTGCCCCGCCAACGATCACCGCGTCGGCGTCGCGCGTGGGGAATACGAGCTGGACGTAGAAAGGACCAGCGAGCAAGCCGGGCCCGAAGTTATTGTCGAATGAGTTGACACGCGTCTGACCCGGGTCGAACGCCTTGCACGAGGCACTGCCCCCAATACAGGCAGGTACCCTCGGATCATTGGCGGTCGCGAAGTTGAGGCCCACCCCTCCGTCGCGCTCGCCGAGCACATACCGGCCCGAGATGTTGTTGAGCGCCCAGACCTGATTGTCGGTCGTCGCCGCCGAGTGAAAGCTGAAGAACCGGAAATTGTCTGGTACACTGGCGACCGCCGCGGCTGCGGCAGCGAACTGACCCAGGTTCATGAGCGACCTGCCCTTGCCCACTGCCGCCAGATTCCTGACGGTGTCGGACCGCGCCTGACCCGCTGGGGAGTTCAGCACCGCCGTGTCGAAGCTCGCTATCGCACGCGCATAAACCTGGGCGTTAGTCTCCGGCGCCCCGTATATGATGGTGTTGCTCTCGTCCAGAAAGCTGATGGGAGTTCCGTTGCAGAAGTTCTCCGCGAGCATGTTCTCGGCATATCCCCGCACCCAGTACATCTGTCCGACGCTCGAGAGCTGGTTCGGCAGATACTGCCGGATCACGGGAATCGCCTGAACGGAAGCGGTGCGCAGCCGGTTGACCTGGCGGGCAACCTCAGTCATTCCGGAATTTATTGTCTCGATGGCGCGCTGATCGGTCTGATCACGCTGAACAAAGGTGTCGCCGGAGCGGAGCTCGTCCGAAAGAGTGCCGCCGTAAAAGAACGCTCCCTCGCCTAACGATCCACCGGTAAATCCGGTCGTCGCGTTATTGAGTCGCGAGAGTGCTCCCACCCGGAGCGCTTCGGCCGCCGCCGCGGAAGCGAGGTTGGAGGGATTGATGACGTCGGGATCGACGATGTCGAGAATGCGGTCCTTGTTGCACGACGTGAGCGGCAATACGCCGGCGGTCAGCGCCAGCGTGGCAAGTCGCCTGAGCCGCACGCGGTCAAGAGATATTGGCATTTGTTGAAGTCCTGTATTAATGCGCGAGGCGCGATTAAAAGCCGAAGTTGAGTCGAAGGGAGTAGAAGCTTGGTGGAGGAACAGACTGGAACGTACTTTGGACATCGTTCTCCGGTCCCGCCACTTCCTCGGGATCGATGCCCGTGAACCGGGTCCAGGTCTTGAGGTTGCGTGCCGACAGCGTCAGGCTCAGCCTCTCCGCACCGAGAATGCTGCGCCGCCCTGACCAGCTTCTTGGGGCGGTGAAGGTGATGGCGACCTCACGAAGCTTCGTAAAGTCTCCCTTGTCCCAGAAACCCGCCTGCGTCCGCGCGGGGTGCTCGCGCAACGCTATCGTGCGCGCCTGCTCCGCCAGCGGCGCGTTAATGTCGTTCGCGCCGCGGCAGTTGTTGTTAGTCTGGCAGCGGATGCGCTCCGACGAATTCAGGAGCAGAAATCCGCTCCGGTGGTTGAAGTTGGCAGTCACCCTTACGAGCTGCTCGAACAGATCCAGTCCCGGGCTAAAGCTCACCTCGACACGTGGCGCGGTGCGGCCGAGATATCTGATCGAATCCGACACGACCACCTCACTCGCCGCAATGATGCCATCACCATTGATGTCCTTGAACGAGAGAATGTCGCGCACCCAAACACCGTTCAGCGGATAGCCTTCAACTTGCCTGATCGTGGCGCCAATGGGCGGAACCCCGCCCAGGCTCAGCAGCTTGTTATTGTTGTGCGCGTAATTGAACGTGGCATCGAAACCGACCTGCCGGGTCCGGAGGAGCTGACCGCGGAGGCTCGCCTCAAGGCCACTGTTACGGACCGATCCGAGATTTTCGAACCGCACCGCTGAAACGCCGGCCGACGGCGGAAGGATGCGCTGGATGAGCGCATCCTTGGTCCTCTTCTTATACGCCGTCAACGCCAGGGAAACGCGGGTATCGAACATGTCCACGTCGGCACCGCCTTCTACCTCGGTCGCCCGCTCAGGCTTGAGGTTGGGATTGCCGACCGCGCTGAATACGATTGCTGGCGTCGACTGGTCAGCAATGTTGGCGCTGGTCGCAGCGTAGAACGGAAGCGCGTCGTTGGCGCCGGGTGATGTGCCCGACTGTCCGTACGCCCCCCGCAACCGAACCTGGTTCAGGAACCCCGGTTTGCGAAAAAAGCTCTCCTCCGAAATGATCCACGAAAGACCGGCTTTAGGATATACCGCTACCGTTGTCTTCGTTCCGAAAGCGCTGTTGTTGTCGGCTCGGAATGCACCGGTCAGGAACAGCCGGTCGCGGAGCGAGAAGGTCTGCTCGGCGAAGAATCCCGCTGTCACGACGTAGTTGGTCGATTCGTCGGCATCGGGCAGCGCTCCGGCAGTAACGGTCGTGGCACCCGGCGGAAGATCCTCGCTCAGGGCTCCGTTTCTGTGGAAGGTGCTGCGTACATACTGAACGCCACCCGTCGTCTTCGAGCCTATCGCATCGCTGATGTCGAACTGCGCGGTCGAGTTCAGGTCGAACGTGTATTTGAAGAAGTTCGTGCGATTGTTGACCTTGAAGCCGAGTCGGCTGGTTCCGAAGTCGGAGCACTGCGAGCGGCGGCAGAGATCCGAGTCGACGCGATTGGTGAAATCGACGCCGAAGTTTCCACGCGATGTGAGCCAGCTGAGGGGGCGCCACTCCGGGTTGATGCTCCCTATGAAGCGGTTGATCTCCTGTCCGACTGTCTCCTGGAAGATGTCTCCCGGAGTGAACGCACGATAGCCATACAGCTGAACGCCATTCACCACATTGTCCTTGAACCCCGGACCGCGGTAAGCACTGGAGGTGAGGCCCGTGGTGTTGTTTTCGGTCTGAGGCAATCTTTGCGTGCTCGCGATGTATGATGTAGAGATGCCGACATCAACCAGCGGCCCCAGCGCAAGGTTTACATTCCCGCGGAATGACGCGCGCGCCAGCGCATTAGGTCTCAGCTGATCGCCGGGAATGAAACCGTTGTCCCTGTTAAGCCTCGCGATATCGAACTCTGGTACGCGATACGTGCCCTGTTCGCCGTTATAGGTGGCCTGCAGGAAATAACGCAGCGTCTCCGAGCCTCCCGACACGTCGGCGCCGTACGCCTCCTGATAGGAGGGATGCAGCGGCGTCGTCTCCGGGTCACTGAAGATGTTGAAGTGCGCAAGGCTGTCGGGAATGCAGGTCCCGGCCGCGACATTGCCGAGCGTGCAATTGTTGGCGAAGGCGCTGCGATTGAGACCGGTTGGCGAATGGCCGAAGAGCGTGTACGCCCCGGGATAGTTGTTGCGATCGGTCAGACGTCCGCGCTGGATAAAACCGTTAAACCGCGCTCTGCCCACCCGTCCGCGCTTGGTGGTGATCACGATCACGCCGTTCGCGGCGTCAGTCCCGTAGAGCGCCGACGCGGAAGGACCCTTCACGACCTCCACGTTCTCGATCGTGTTGGGGTCGATGTCGCTGATGCGGCTTGGCTCCGAGCCGCCAATACCGATACTCGACGAGCCGGTGGCGCTTTCCATCCGAATGCCATCAATGATGAAGATCGGATCGTTGTTGAGGGAGAGGCTATTGAAGCCGCGAACACGAATCCGCTGGCCGGTGCCGGTGAGCGTTCCACCGAGTACGTCGACACCCGGCGCTTTTGCATTCAGGAGGTCCGTTATGTTGGCGACCGGGTGATCGGCGACTTGCTGGACAGCGTTGATCTTTGGAATGTCGTTGCCGACTTCCAGCCTTCGCGCCTCGCCCGTCGCCGTAGTCACGACCTGCTCCAGCTGGAGAGCGACCGGCGCCAGCAAGAACTGGACTGTCGCGGTACCGCCCGCCGGAACCGTGACGGCCTGTTTCTGAGCGGCGTGGCCAAGCGCGAGAACTCGCACCTCGACCGTGCCGGGATCAATGCCCCGTAGCGTGAAGCTTCCATCATCACGGGTCGCAACCGCGATATTGGTCCCCACTACGTTCACTCGAGCTCTCGCGATGGCGGCGCCGGTTGCCTGATCGCGCGCAACACCAGTGATTGTCCCACTTGGCTGTTGCGCCAGCGACAGTGCCGGAACGTTCGCCAGAGCTACGAGTGTGACCAAGTATTTCAGACGACGTATCATTTCTTTGTCCTCTCTCCTACGCAGACGTTGACGTCACGCACGTCGCGCACCGACGGCAAGAGCGTAGGGAGGGTATAAAGGTGTCCCTGCGCTCTGGCCGGTGTTCGCGGCCGGGAGACGGATGTCTCCCCATTAATCGCATAATAGGGTTGGTGCGGGGAAGGCGCTAGTGTTCACGAAGTCCAGGCGTCGATCCGCACTTTCAGACAGTAGACGCCAGGCAAAGAGAAAGTACGAAACCAGTGTTGCCAGCGCGTTTTGGACGCAAGCGTTTTTTCTTCGCTTGACAACGCCTTCCCTCGCTCCCAACGTGAGGATGCCCACTGGCAGGAGCGGCCGTGCATTTCAGCAGCGTACTTGCAGTCCTCGGACTATCTCAAGCCGCTGGCAGCACCCCGCTTCAGAGTCAGTCTCCCGCTGTCCCGGCGCAGGATGTGTACGCGCTGAGCGGAGTCGTCGTCGACGAGAATCGCACGCCCGTCGCCAACGCCGAATTGACCATCTTGCGGGACGGGGGAACACTGGCGGTTCTCCGAACGGCTGACAACGGAGCGTTCAGCTTTGACCACCCGGCTCGCGGCACGATTCAGGTCAGGGCCCGGCGCCTTGGCTATCAAGCCAAAACCGCCATCCTCGATCTCGATCGCAGACCCAAGAGTGAGGTAATCATCGTGCTCGAGACGCTTCCGAGCGAGGTCACGCCTGTTGTCGTCAGAAGCGGAAGCGGACGTCTGAATCAGTTCTACGAGCACCGGCAGGAAAACCCGTTCGGTCGATTCATGGATCGAACAGAGATCGAGAAAAGCGGGGTGAGATTGGCGAGTGATCTCCTTCGCACGGTTCCCGGAGCGTCCCTCAGAGCATCGCGCCGCTACGGAAATACCATTCGCCTGCGTGGCTGCCAGCCCGTAATCTGGGTCGATAAGGTGCCAATCCGGGATGTGGAGCTCGACGAGATCGCCGATCCCGGGGAAATCGCGGGGCTCGAAATTTATACTTCATCGACCACCGTGCCCCCGGAATTCATGGACAGGGGCGGCCGGAGCTGCGGGGCAATCGTGGTCTGGACAAGAATCAACTAGATCGCGGCGGCTTTCTCCGTCACCACGCGCACGTTGTCGTCCAGTACCTGCATGAACCCGCCGCTCACCGTGAACCGGCGGCCCCCGCCGCCGCCCAATCTCAGCTCGCCGTCGCCCAGAAGTGCCATCAACGGCGCGTGTCCGGTGAGAATTCCCACCTCTCCGTCGTAGGCGGGGGCGACGACGGAGTCCACCTCACCCTCGAACAGCACGGCCTCCGGAGAGATCACCGACACCTTGAGCATTTCTTACGCGTTCGAGAGACGGTTTGCCGCCTCGA
>JBDSRC010000294.1:0-2790 GCA_039929505.1 Gemmatimonadaceae bacterium | reverse complement strand
GTCTCGAGCATCAACGCCCAGAAGAGCAGCAGATCGTCATAGTCGACGAGGTTTCGGTCCTGCTTCCGCACCGTGTAATCGGCGTAGATCTTTCCGAAATCCTCGAGGTAGTCAACGAACTGCGCGTATTCTTCGCGCACGATTTCGTCGACGGAAATGCCCGTATTGATATGCCGCGAATAGACGTACTGAAGCGTCTCCTTCTTCGGGAAGCGCTTCGATTTGGCGGCGTAGCCCAGACTCGCACGCGAGAGCTGCATCAGGTCGGCGGAATCTCCCTGATCCATGATCGTGAAATCCTTGGGCAGGCCGGCGGACTCGCCGTACTTCCGTAACAGCCGGTGCGCCGTGCCGTGAAACGTTCCACCGTGCACCCGCTTGCTCGTGTTTCCAACCAGACTCTCCGCTCGCCCCAGCATCTCCTGCGCTGCGCGTCTGGTGAACGTGAGAAGCAGCAGCCTCTCGGCCGGTACGCCGCGGTCGATCAGATGCGCAACGCGGTAGACGAGGGTTCGTGTCTTACCCGTGCCGGCACCGGCGATTATGAGAAGCGGCCCGTCGCCATGCAGAGCGGCGGCCGCCTGCTCCGGATTCAGCTCGGCCGCGAAATCGCGACCCTCGCCCGCCGCCTTCGACTGCGGGCGAACGGGATATACGCGCAGAGTCTCGGTCATGCCGCCGCTTCGAGCAGCGACGAGAGGGGAGTGGCTACCGTTTTGAGATTGAAGGTCAGGGCGAAGCTCTCACACACCGTGCGGCTCACATCCTCGGCGTTCGGATCGCCACCAAGCTCCCTGGCCATCGAAGTCATCTCGACCCCGCTGATACCGCACGGAACGATCAGGTCGAAGAACGACAGATCGGTCGTGACGTTCAGCGCGAACCCATGCCAGGTCACCCAGTCGCGCGCGTGAACTCCGATGGAAGCGATCTTCCGACCGCGCCCCGCCGTCCACACGCCGGTGAGTCCCGCATTCTGCTCGGCCGCTATCCCGTACGCGCTCAGCGAGTTGATCAGCGACAGCTCGAGCTGCCTCAGGTACCAATGCAGATCCTGTTTGTGCTGCTTCAGGTCGATGATCGGATAACCGACAAGCTGTCCCGGTCCGTGGAAGGTGACGTCGCCTCCACGCTCGACCTCGAACAGCTCTACTCCCCTCGTCGCGAGAAACTCGGGCGAGGCGAGGAGGTGCTTTCCCTTTGAGGACCTGCCGAGCGTAACGACGGGGGGGTGCTCGACGAGGAGAAGAACGTCGTGCGGAATTGCCCCCGATATCCTGTCGCGCGCGAGCGTGCGCTGGAGCTCGAGCGCCTCGGCGTAAGGAACTCTGCCGAGCGGGACAGTCCACAGCTCTCGCTCGCTCACGTATCGCTGCCGTTATGCGTGCAGGAGCTTTCCGAGCGAGTCGAGCGCGGCTTCGGCGACGGCTTCGGAGAGCGTTGGGTGTGCATGGATGGCGAGATCGACTTCTTCGACGGTGTACTCGTTCTCGCGGGCGACGGCGAGCTCGTGAATCAGCTCGGTAGCGTGCGCGCCGATGATGTGCGCGCCCAGGATCTCGCCGTACTTCGCATCGCGGATGATCTTGACGAAACCCTCGGTCTCACCTGAAGTACGCGCGCGGCCGTTGGCGGAGAAGGGAAACCTGCCGACCTTGTACTCGATCTTCTTCTCCTTCACCTGAGCCTCGGTCATCCCGATCGATGCGACTTCGGGGTGGCAGTAGGTCGCGCTGGGGATGTTTCCGTAGTTCACGGGGTGCACGTGCTTCTGCCCGGTGAGGAACTCCGCGAACACGATTCCCTCGCGCTGGCCCTTGTGGGCGAGCATTGGCGGGCCGGCCACGTCTCCGATCGCGAAGATGCCCTTGGTGGACGTTTCCATCCGCTCGTTGATCCTGATGAAGCCCTTATCGGTGAGCTGGACTCCCGCCTCCTTGAGGCCCATGTCCTCGATGTTCGGCGCGCGGCCGGCGGCGACGAGGACTTTTTCGACCGAGAGGCTCTGTTTCTTCCCACCGACCTCGACGCTCATCGTCACGGCGCTCTTCCCGACTTTCACATCACTGATCTTGGCCGCGGCGAGGACATCGATCTTTCGCTTCTTGAAGCTTTTCGCCAACTCGGCTCCACAGTCCGCGTCCTCGAGCGGAAGAATCCCGGGCAGCGCTTCGATGAGGGTAACCTGAGTGCCGAAAGCGGCGAAGACGTCGGCGAATTCGCAGCCGACGGCGCCGGCGCCGATGATCGCCATGGTTTGCGGAGCTTTCTCGAGAATGAGAGCTTCGTCCGAGGAGATCACAGTCGTCTTGTTCAGCTCGAGCCCGATCTGCGGAAGTCCTTTCACACGCGAGCCGCTGGAAACGACGATCGCCTTTTTTGCCTCGTGCTTTTCTTCCTTTCCGTCAGCCTTGACCGAGACCGAATTCTTTCCGGCGATGCGCGCGGTTCCCTTGATCCAGGTGATCTTGTTCTTCTTGAACAGGAACTCCACGCCCTTCGAGTTCTGCGTGCTGACCGCTCGCGACCGCTTCATCGCAACTCCGTAGTCGAGCTTCACCTCGCCGACGTCGACGCCGAAATCCCTGGCGTGCGTCACTCTTGTGGCAATCGATGCCGCTTCCAGCAGCGCTTTCGCCGGGATGCATCCCCACAGTACGCAGGTCCCGCCCAGTCCCTCGCGCTCGACGACGGCGACGGAGAGGCCGAGTTGCGCGGACCGAATTGCACCTACATAGCCGGCGGGACCGCCGCCGATGAAGATCACGTCAAAAGAGGCCATTTATCGAT
>JBDSRC010000293.1:0-4805 GCA_039929505.1 Gemmatimonadaceae bacterium | reverse complement strand
AAGCTCTCGAAAAGATCAAGCCGATGCCTGTCGATCGCGCGTTGATGGCGGCGCATCTCGACGAGTGGATGAAGTACTGGGATGCGAACATCAGGAACCGCGGAAACAAGCAGTGACCGGCGCGCCGCGCGCGCACAAGGGGAATGACGGCGCGCTCGCCCTGAGCGGAATCACGCGCCGGTTCGGTGACTACACCGCCGTTGACGATATCTCGTTCGAGGTTGGCCGCGGCGAGCTGCTCGCGCTGGTCGGCGCGTCAGGCTCGGGGAAAACCACAACCCTGCGCATAGCCGCTGGCTACGAGGCTCCGGATGCGGGACGGGTGACGCTTGGCGGCGTCGACATCACCGCCGTGCCGCCTGAGCGGCGCGGATTCGGAATGGTGTTTCAGCACTACGCGCTTTTCCCCCACATGCCGGTCGCGCACAATGTCGCGTTCGGTCTGGAAGCGCGCGGCGTCAACAAAACGGACCGACTCGAGAAAGCGCGCCAGGCTCTCGCCGCGGTCGGGCTTCAGGATGCGGGAGAGCGAGCGATCCAGTCGCTGTCGGGAGGCGAGCAGCAGCGGGTTGCGCTCGCGCGCGCGATGGTGATCGAGCCGCGCGCGCTCCTGCTCGACGAGCCGCTCTCCAATCTCGATCCGACTCTGCGCGAGGCGATGCGGGATGATCTGCGGGCGATGCTGCGACGCGTCGGCGTGCCGGCGCTGTTCGTGACCCACGATCAGGAAGATGCTTTCGCCATCTCGGATCGCATCGCTCTTCTCAAGCTGGGAAAGCTCCTGCAATGCGGGACGGCCGAGGAGCTGTATCACCGCCCTGTTTCGCGCGAGGTAGCGTCATTCATCGGCCGGGGAACGATCCTTCCGGCAGTCGACAACGGCGCGACCGCTTCAGTCACGATTGGGGCACGAATCATGGAGATCCCGGTCGTTCGCGCTGACAGCGCGCCGCCGCGACTGGAGCACGCTTACGTCGTCCTGCGACCCGATGCGTTGAAGCTCGTAAGCGCCGATGATTTGCGCGCGTGGGGCGGGCGCATTCTCAACCGCCGGTTCGCGGGAGGCGCGGTGATGTACCGCGTCCAGCTGGCGGAGGATGTCGTAGTCGAGGTCGAATCCTCAGCCGGGACCGCGCGCGAAGGCGAGCTGGTCGCGGTGAGCCCGTCAGCCGAGCCCTTCCCGCTCGTTCCGCGGTGAGATCGTCGACGCGCCGGCAGAGCTGGATAATCGCCCTGCCGGTGATGCTGCTGCTTCTCTGGACGGTCGTTTTCCCGAACGCCGCTGTGATCGTCGGCAGCTTCGAGAACGGGCTCGAGCACTGGCGGGAGTTCGCGGCGAGTCCGGCCGACCGTGAAGCGCTGAGGACGAGCCTCGTCATCGCAGTCGCATCCGTTTTCGCCTCGCTCGCGATCGGCGTTCCGCTCGCTTTCCTCCTCGGGCGGTTCGAGTTTCCCGGACGCCGGCTGCTGCGCGCTGTTGCGACACTGCCGGCCGCCCTGCCACCGCTCGTCGGAGTCATCGCTTTTCTCTTTCTCTACGGCGAGAGCGGCCTCGTTACTCGCGGGCTACAGACCGCGCTTGGAATGGCGGAGGCGCCGTGGCGGCTCAGAGGAGTGTCCGCGATCGTGTTCGTGCACGCGTACACGATGTACGTCTATGTATTTCTCTTCGTGTCGGCCGGGCTCGAGCGATTCGACGCGACTCTGGATGAGGCCGCATCAGGCCTCGGTGCGAGCACGTGGCAGCGGCTGCGCCGCGTCACTATTCCGCTGCTGATGCCGGCCATAGCCGGCTCGATGCTGCTTGTCTTCATGAACGCGCTCGGCTCGTTTTCCGCGCCTTATGTATTCGGGGGCGGCCTTCGCGTTCTCTCGACGCAGATACTGGCGTCGAAGATCAACGGAGCGATGGGACTCGCGTATGTGGAGACCACGGTGCTCGCGCTCAGCGCTGTCGCTGGTCTCCTGCTGTTCCGGTGGATCGACCGTAAGCGCAAATACACGCTGGCGGGCAAAGGCGGCCGCGCGCGACGCGTGATACCTTCCCGCCGCGCGCAGATATTGACGACGATTGCCGCCGCGCTGATTGTGATCACGCTGGTGCTTCCGCATCTGATGGTGATACTGGTTTCTTTCGCGCGCGATGGCGTGTGGACGACGCAGGTGCTGCCACCGGAGTACACTCTCGACAATTATCGCCGGCTGTTCTCGGAACCGGAGCTGTGGCGCCCCATCACCAACAGCGTCTCGATGGCGCTGGTGGCGACGGCGGCTAACATCGTGGTGTGCTTCCTCGCCGCGTATCTGATCGTGTTCCGACAGTTCAGCGGAAGGCGCCTTCTCGAGCTGCTCGTCGCGCTGCCGTGGGCCATTCCTGCTACTGCGATTGCGCTCGGCCTCGCGGCGACGTTCAACCGGAACGACCTGTTGTCCGGTCGCGTCCTTCTCGTTGGGACGTTCTGGATTCTTCCGCTCGCCTACTTCATCAGGGACATTCCACTGGTTGCGTCCGCCGTGGAGGGCTCGCTGCGCCAGATGGACCCTTCGCTCGAGGACGCAGCGCGAGGCCTCGGCGCGTCGTGGCTGCTGACGATGCGACGGGTGATTCTTCCCGCCGCGCGACCGGGTCTGGTGGCGGGCGGGCTGCTCGCCGCGGTCACGGCAGTCGGTGAGTTCGTCGCCAGCGTCGTTCTGTATACCCACGCCAACCGCCCGATCTCGATGGAAATTCTGGCGCAGCTGCGGGCACTCGCCTTCGGTACAGCGGCAGCGTACAGCGTACTGCTCATCATGCTCGTGCTGGCGATGACGCTCGCCGCGCGATCGTTCGAGGAGCGCATTGCCTAGTCCCGGCAAGCTTCCGCACGTCGTGATCATCGGCGGAGGGTTCGCCGGCGTGGAGGCTGCGCGAGTCCTCAAGCGAGCGCCGGTGGATGTAACTCTCATTGATCGCACCAACCATTACATCTTTCAGCCGCTCCTCTACCAGGTCGCGACCGGTGCGCTGGCACCGAGCGACATCACGGCCCCGATCAGGTGGATTCTCCGCAAGCAGCAGAACACGCGGGTGCTGATGGCAGAGGTGAGGAAGATTGATCCCGCCGCGCGCACGGTATTCATCGACGATGAGATGCGGCCGATCTCGTACGACTATCTGATTGCCGCACCCGGTGCTCGCCATGCGTATTTCGGCCACGATGAATGGGAGCCGTACGCGCCCGGACTCAAGGCGATCGAGGACGCCTCGGAGATCAGGCGTCGTTTTCTGCTCGCCTTCGAGAACGCCGAGAAGTCGCTTGATCCGAGGGAGCGCGACGAATATCTCACCTTCGTGGTGGTTGGCGGCGGACCCACCGGAGTCGAGCTCTCCGGAGCGTTTCCCTTCATTGCGCGAAAGGCGCTCGGCCCCGACTTCCGGGAGATAGACACCCGGCGAACGAAAGTGATTCTGGTGGAGGCAGGACCTCGCATTCTTCCGTCGTTTCCGGAGGATCTCGCCCGCCACGCAACGAAAGATCTCGAGGATCTCGGTGTCGAAGTACGTCTTGGCTCGGCGGTGACGAAGGTCGAGCGTGACGGTGTCTGGATCGGCGACGAGCATATCCGGGCGCGCACGACATTCTGGGCCGCGGGCAACAAGGCGTCACCACTCGGTGGATTTCTCGGCGCGTCGCTCGATCGCGTCGGGCGGGTTCAGGTGAGCGCCGACCTCTCCGTTCCGGGACATCCGGAGATTTTCGCGGTGGGTGATCTGTCGGTAATGGTGCAGGACGGCAGGATGGTTCCGAACGTCTGCCCGGCGGCGATCCAGCAAGGGAGGGCGGCGGCGAGGAATATTCTCCGGGATCTTCGCCACCAGCCGAGGAAGAATTTCCGCTACTTCAACAAGGGTGATCTCGCCACGATCGGCCGGTCGCGGGCGATCGCGGATTTCGGCAAGGTCAGGTTCTCGGGGAGACTGGCGTGGTTTCTATGGCTGTTCGTGCACATCATGTATCTGGTCGGATTCCGCAACAGGCTGAGCGTGCTGCTGCAGTGGACCTATGCTTACGTAACTTATCAGCGCGGGGTGAGGCTCATTACTGACGTCGAGCGCTACAAGCCTCCTTCCGATATCCCAGATCGCCGGTGAGGCAGCTGCAACCGAACACGAGGTCCCCTGATCGCCTGACGGTGTTCGCTGACAGCCGCGAACATCCCGACGCTACGCAGGCTTCTCCCTAGGAGCTCTATATGGTTCGCCAAAGTCCCGAATCTCCAGAAGGCGCACAGACCTCAACGGCGACTCCAGCAAGTCTGTGGGAAGACTTCGTCGATATTTTCTACGCTCCGTCGGACGTCTTCGCGCGCCGGCGCGAAGGCAAGTTCGGCTACGCTCTACTCTTCCTGACGCTGGCAGGGGTCGCGCTCCACTTCCTCTCCAGAAACGCAATGCAGCCAGTGATGGACGCCGAATTCGCGTTCCGCAGTGCGGAGATGATGCGCCAGAATCCGCAGATGACATCCGAGCAGCTGGCGGCTGGACGTGGCTTCTTCGAGACCTTCGCTCCGATAATCTTCGCCGTCCTGTTTCCCGTCAGCATCATTGCTACGGGTTTCGTCCTCTGGGCGACGGGCAAGTTCTTCGATGCAAAGGAGCCGCTGGTGGCGGCCCTCATGATCTCGACCTACTCCCAGATCCCGCGGCTGGTGCAATTCCTCACCGCGGCGGCGCAGGGGCTGTTCATGGATCCAGGCAACATCACCTCGGCCCACAGCGTGTCTCTCAGCCTGGCGCGGTTCATGGATCCGGTCGCAAGCTCTCC
>JBDSRC010000292.1:0-3485 GCA_039929505.1 Gemmatimonadaceae bacterium | reverse complement strand
TGAGCTCGGCCGCAATCTCGTCGATGCGCTCGGCGACGATCAGCGTCGGGCCATCCGTGGCCTTGGCAAGAAAGTATCGCAGCGGACGGTCCAGACTCCGCGCGAGCACGACCCGCTCTCCGTCCTGCGCGATCAGCGCGAAGGAGCCATCAATGCTGGCTACTTCGCCGGTGTCGCCGGAGAGAAGCCTGCGTCGCGCTTCAGATTCATCGATCGACCAGAGTCGTTGCGATCCTGCTGGAATCAGATTGATGACGCGGGAAACGGGCAGCTGTTTGCTCATGCAAAAAAATTACCTCTCCGCTGCCGCCGCTGCTATCGTGCCGGCTTCACCGGTGAGTCGAGCGCGTTCGCGTGTCGCCGCGGTGATGTGGAATCGCTATACTGTCACCCGTGCCGCACCGTTCCCGCCCCGCCGTTCGGCGAGCAGTCATTGCCGTGCCCTTTCTGGCATCCCTTCTGCTGGCGATGCGCCTGGATCGCCGGCCGCGCACTACGCTCGCCGGTGCGAGCCAGCCCGGCTTCGTCATGCGCGACGAGACAGCGGCGGCGGGAATCGCCTTTGTCCACCGGCGACCGACCTTCGACGCGAAGATCGCAGGCATCGAGCCGCACGTCGCCGCACTCGGAGCTTCGGTGTCGGTCGCCGACTTCGATGGCGACGGACGACCCGATTTGTATTTCACCAACAGCGCCTTCGGCGAGCCAAACGCGCTCTACCACAATCGGGGGGACGGCACTTTCGAGGACGTCGCCGCGAGCGCGGGTCTCGCCGGGCTCAACCGGCCCGGTGAAGGTGTGTCGATGGGCGCGGTGTGGGGCGACTTCGACAACGATGGCCGCGAGGATGTCCTCGTCTACCGCTACGGCTATCTGGCCCTGTTCAGAAACGTCGATGGCAGCCGATTCGAAGACGTCACTGTCCGGGCAGGTCTTCGGCGGTGGGTCAACAGCAACGGCGCGATCTGGCTCGACTACGACCGGGATGGCCTCCTCGATCTCTACGTTACGGCGTATTTCCGCGACCTCGATCTGTGGCGACTTCCGACGACCCGGATCATGCACGACAGCTTCGAGTTCGCGACTAACGGTGGAAAGAACCTGCTGTTTCGTAATCGCGGCGGGGGGAAGTTCGAGGATGTCACCGACCGGATGGGCGTCGGCAGCACACGATGGACCCTCGCTGCCGCGTCAGCGGACTTCAACGACGACGGCTGGGCGGACATCTATCTCGCCAACGACTACGGTCCGGAGGAGCTGTACCTGAGCGACGGCGGACGGCGCTTTACACTTAGCACGGCCGGGCTGGAGAGCGAATCGAAGAGCGGCATGTCGGTGACGCTCGGGGATGCGTTCAACCGGGGCCGCCTCGATGCGTTCGTCACGAACATCTCCGAGCGCGGATATCTGTTTCAGAACAACAACCTGCGCCTCAATCAGCTCCGCGAGACCGGACGCTTCCGCAACATCGCGGAGGGCGAGCTTGCGGACGCGGGCTGGGCGTGGGGAGCGCAATTCGGCGATTTCAATAACGATGGCGGCAACGAGCTTTTCGTCGCCAACGGCTTCATCTCGGCTGACCGCACCAAGAGCTACTGGTACTCGATGTCCAAGATCGCCGGGGCGAACAGCCGCTTCTTCGAGGACGCCGCAACGTGGCCTCCATTCGGAAATGCCAGCCTCTCCGGTTACCAGCCTTCACGGGTGTACCTGAGCCGCGGGGCCGCGGGGTGGGTGGACGTGGCAAGCAGGGTCGGCGTGACAGACCTGCACGACGGCCGCGCGGTTGCGCTGGCTGATCTCTCGAACCGAGGGGCAGTCGATGTCATCGTAGCCAACCAGAATCAACCGGCGCTTCTCTATAGAAGCTACCCGGATAGCGCCAACCATTGGATCGCGTTCAATCTCATCGGAACGCGCAGCAATCGCAGCGCGATCGGCGCCGAGGTCGTCCTCGAGTCGGGCGATCTCCGGCAGCGACGGATCGTCGACGGAGGATCGGGATTCGCCAGCCAGAACGACAGGCGGCTGCATTTCGGCCTCGGTCGCCGCGAGTGGGTAGATCGCGTCGTCATCCACTGGCCCTCGGGACGGCGGCAGGTGCTGAACCGTCCCCCTATCGATCGCTTCGTCACCGTCACCGAGCCTGAGCGCTGACTCATGAGCAACGCCACGCTGGTAACCAACCCGCGGCGAAACGCTCGCGCGCGCTTTTGGCAGCGCGGAAGCCAGCTCGACCCGCGCTATCTGATCGCCTTTCTGATCACCCTGGTGCTGGTGGCGGCGCAGCTGCGCTATCACATGGTCGGGGGTTACGAGCGTCTCCTGCTGGCGCTTCTGGTCTGCACCACGCTCGAAGCGCTGCTCTCCTGGTTTGATCGCGGCAGGATCGTCAACCTTCTCAGCGCCTACATCAGCGGCATCAGCCTGACGCTGCTCATCAAGCCTCAGGGCGGTGCGCTCTGGCCGTTCGTGATCGGTGGGGTTCTGGCCATCTCCTCCAAGTATGTGCTGCGGTACCGCGAGAATCATCTCTGGAATCCCACGAACTTTGCCGTCAGTGCCCTGCTGTTGGCGGCGCCCGGGAGCGTCTCCGTGCTCAGCCACCAGTTTGGAAACGACCTGAGAACGAACCTCGTCATCTGGATCTTCGGACTGATAATCGCGGCCCGGGTCGGCGTCCTTCATATAACGCTCACCTATGTCGCCAGCTTTCTCGTGCTGAACGCCGCGCGCGCCGCAGCGCTCGGCCAGCCGATGTTCCCGGAAATCGCTCCGATCACGGGGCCGATGTATCAGCTCTTCGTGTTCTTCATGATTACCGACCCGCGCACCGTAGTGCGCGGGCGACCGCCACAAATCGTGGTGGCGATCTCGGTTGCAGTGATGGAAATGCTGATCCGGTTGGCCGCCGATAACGGATTGCCCCTGCCGACGGCGTTCACTGCGGCTCCCGCGTTCCTCGCGCTGGCGCTGGTCGGGCCGGTGGCCAAGTGGCTTGATCTCCGCCGGCTGGCGCGGGCGCCAGTTTCCCGGGCAAGCGCCGCGGCAATGGTTCTCGCGCTTATCGGCTTGGCAGGTTGCACCGGCAACGAGAGGGAGCGCCCGGTGTTCACGCTTCTGGCCCCGAGCCAGACCGGCGTCACGTTCGCCAACACCATCACCACCACTGACTCGTTCAATGTGCAGACGGACGTCTATATCTACAACGGCGCCGGGGTAGCCACCGGTGATATCGATAATGACGGATTGCCGGACATATTCTTTTCCGGCAACATGGTATCGAGCCGCCTGAACCTGAACAAGGGACACATGCGGTTCGACGACATCACCGCGCGGGCGGGCGTTGCGACAAAGCGATGGGCCACCGGCGCGACGATGGTGGACATCAACGACGACGGCCATTTGGACATCTACGTCTCCGTTTCCGGGCCCGAACGGTCCAAGCCGGAGCAACGGGCGAATCTCCTGTTCCTCAACAACGG
>JBDSRC010000291.1:0-2928 GCA_039929505.1 Gemmatimonadaceae bacterium | reverse complement strand
ATACGAAGGGCAGACACATCTGGCCGGGGAACTACAGCGACAAGGTCGGAAGCGGAGGGACGAGCTGGGAATCGCTGGAGATACTCGACCAGATCGCGGCCACGCGGGCGCAGCGTGGAGCAACCGGAAACGTCTACTTCAGCATGCGCTCGTTCATGAATGGGACGACGGGACTTCCCGAGCGGCTGGCGTCCGGACCGTACGCCCGACGCGCACTCGTGCCCGCATCTCCGTGGCTCGACAGCATTCCGCCATCGATGCCGGTCGTGCGCAGCGGTCGCGACGCTGGCACGGGGGCGGTCACCTTGAACCTGCAGCCGCAAGGTGCGGAGCCAACCTGGCTCTGGGTCATCCGCTCGCGAGCAGGATCACAGTGGACCACCGACATCGTCCCGGGATTCACGAGAGCTTACGCATTTCCGCGGACGCTCGGTCCGAGCTCCCTTGACGCGGTAGTCGTGACCGCGGTGGACCGCACCGGAAACGAAAGCGCGCCTGTAATAGTGGGAGTCACTCCCGCGCGCTGATCAAGAAAAGCCCGTGAGCCTGGCAAGGCTCACGGGCCCGCTATTTGTCTTCCCGCTTGAGCGAAGCGGAGTTGATGCAGAAGCGCTGGTGACCCGGTCCGGGGCCATCGTCGAACACGTGTCCCAGGTGGGCGTCGCATTTCGCGCACAGCACTTCGGTTCGCCGCATCATAAGGCTGTTGTCCGATTCGGTCCGGACGTTCTCCGTCGATACGGGCTCGGTGAAGCTGGGCCAGCCGCTGCCCGAATCGAACTTTGCATCGGAGTCGAACAAAGCGGTCCCGCAGCACACGCACGTGTAGGTGCCAGGCTCTTTGGCCGCGTTGTACTCACCGGTGAATGCGCGCTCGGTCCCCTTCTGGCGGGCAATGCGATACTGCTCGGGCGTCAGCTCCTTTCGCCATTCCTCTTCGGTCTTCCTGATCTTGTCGGTCATCGGGTCACTCTCTCGCTGTTGAGGAGGTGCGACTTCACGATCAGTCCATCGACGGTCGCCGCTCCCAGGGTGGTGTTGTCGAAGATGCACCAAGTGGAAATATCGCGGGACGCACTGGCGTCGAGAAGCCGTGCGAGTTTCTCTGGCGATGGGTCGAAATCGTGTGGAATATCACTGTGCCGACTCATACCTTCCGGCCATGAAAGCAAAGTCTTTGCTCGCGCTCCTCGTTCTGGCCGCCTGCTCCTCGGTGCCGCGGAATGAGCGATCCGCCCCGCCTCTCAACTATTGGGAAGCGCTGGCAAGACTCGATTCAAAGAGAGCGATCGCTGCCGGTCGGACGAGAGCGGAGCGGCACTTCGCCGAGTCCCTCAACAACATGATGGTGGGCGACATCGCGAGGGCCCAGATCGGATTCGACATTCTCAGGCGATTCGCGACCGATTCAGTGCTGCGCTCGGGCTCGCGCGTGCTGTACATCGCGACGCTGCAGTACCAGGAGAAGTGGGAGGAGCTGGCGGAGATCGCGCGCGATTCAACCCGTTTATCGGTCGCGGACAAGGCGGGCATCGAGCTGTGGGCGCTCGCGTTCAGCAACATTCCGAGAAAGACCGCCACGTTTCGCACTCGCTCCGAAAACGTGCCCATGCTCGTCTCGGCGGTTGGAACGCCCCTCATTCCGGTTCACATCGCCGGGCAGGTGTTCCACTTCTGGCTCGATACCGGATCGAGCATGACGATGCTGGCTTCGGATGTCGCCAGAACGCTGGGCGTCGCTCCGCTCGTTCCCGACACTCTCGAGATCGTGACGAGCACCGGCCGGATCGTCGCTCGACCCGGGCTTCTGCCGGCGCTTCGCCTCGGCCAGGTCGTCGTCCGCAACGTGCCGACGATGATCGTCGACGAGGCGATGATGCGAATGAGAGAGCCGAAGCAGATCGGACAGGGGCGGCCCCTCAAGATCGACGGGATCATCGGCTTCGACATCATCAGGCTGCTCGACATCGAGGTGGATTACGACGAAGCGATACTGCGCCTTCGCGATCCCGCGCACTCGGGCCAGACCCGGGACCGCAACATGTACTGGGTAGGACTCCCGGTGGTCCAGCTGACGAGCGTTGGCGGAGTTCCACTTCACTTCGCGCTCGACACCGGGGCGCAGCTTTCATTCGTGACCGAGAGCCTGCTCGACAAGCTTCACGTGACGCCGGCGCGGATAGAGAATCGGCGAGTCGGGGGGCTGGGCGGCGAGATATCGATGCGCGCTCCGGTGCTGGCGGATTTGTCAGTGAGGCTCAGAGGCTTCCCGATCGTGTTTCGCAGCGCGGTGGTGCGCGCCCCGGTATACCAGGTTCTGGCCGCGCTCGACGGAGTGCTCGGCGGGGACATCTGGACGACGGGTGCGGTACGAATTGATGTCACGAACGGCGTCTTTGCCATGCGAACGTCCGCGAAGGATTAATTCAGCCTGCGCCCCGTTCTATGTTAGATTATTAACTAACATGGCTATTCCTCCGCAGGTTCCACTAGACGTCATCGTCACGCCGCGATTCGACGTTTTCTACGCTCTCTATGCTCTGGCGAGCGAAGGAAGCACGCCGCTCGGGGGGTGGAAGGAAAAAGCGGAGGCTCGATTGCCGCGCGGGTTTGCCGGCTCCGCGAAGAGCGTCGCCCCGGTTCCCATCTTCTGGCCCTTGCTCGCCGACGCGCTTCAGGCTACGCCGGGAGCGATGACCTTCGGCTCGATGTTGTCGGCGCTTCGGTCGATGCCGGTGAATGACCTCAAGGCCAGCGTTCTCGGCGGAATCTTTCACGACGGGTCGACCGTCCGGGCGCTACTCAAGCGGGACGGAAACCTGAGCCAGGTGCTCGCGGACGACAACCATCCCGACAGGGAGCTGCTTTCTCATTTCGGACTGCGGCCCTACGCCGCCAACTCGCCCGCTGTGCGCGCGTTGGCGAGCC
>JBDSRC010000290.1:0-2871 GCA_039929505.1 Gemmatimonadaceae bacterium | reverse complement strand
AATACGCGGAGCAGTACGCAAGGTCGAAAATGCTGAGTACCGGCGCGTCGAAGCGGCGGCTCCAGCAGGATCTCTTCCGGAAGGGAATAAAGACCGACGTCTCCGGCGCTGCGATCGACAACGTCATGGAGCAGGAAGCGATTGACGCTTCGGTTGCGATCGAGCGTGTCGCGAGAAAAAAGCTGGCGCTGCTCGGGGATCTCGAGCCGCTGGTGTTGAGGCGGCGGCTATTCGCCTTTCTGGCCAGGCGTGGCTACGACGTCGACGACATCAAAACCGTGATTTCGCGTTTGATCTGACTTGGATCGTACATCTCGCGCGGGGAGGCGGAGGGGGCCGAGGCTCCGCGCGCTCTCGCTTACACGCTGCGAGCCCGTCGGCCCACTCGCTTCGCTCGCGGGCGCCCCGCCGGTCTCTTGCTACGCGAGGTGCGCGCTCCGCCCCGACCCCCTCCGCCTCCCCACAAAGTCTGATCGGAAGTTAGACCGGATGCTCGCCCTCGCGCGGGGGGGGGCGCATGTACGTTGCACCGGGCGAACAAGTGGCCGCGGATTTCCGACGAGTGGAGCGGCCGGGTCCCGCGCCGAACACGCGGCCCTTCGTGCCGTGGCAGTTTGAGACTTGTGCGGGGGAGGTGGGGGAGTCCGCGCAGGCGCCCTCCCGCGTAGCAAGAGACTCGCCGACATGGAGCCGTGCGCGCGCACTGGGCGAGGCTCGCAGCGTGTAAGCGGGCAGGCGCCGAAGCGGATTCCCCCACCTCCCCCACCACGCGATGCCAGACCGCCACAGCACGAAGAGCTCAAAGCTATTCGCGTATATTTGAGGCATGAAGTCGTCTGCGAGCCGCTGGTGTTGAGGCGGCGGCTATTCGCCTTTCTGGCCAGGCGTGGCTACGACGTCGACGACATCAAAACCGTGGTTTCGCGTCTCACCTGACCTCCCGGTGAACGCGCGCAAAAAATTCGATCAGGTCGAGACGGAACGCCGGCACCTCAGGCAACGGCTGCCACTCGATGAATTCTGACAGGACTTCTGGCCTGCTGTCTCCAGGACGCCATCTGTCGACGAGACGCGAATCGGCGTCGATGATCCAGTATTCCGCGACATTGAATCGCTGATAAAGCGCGCGCTTCGTCACACGATCCGCGCGTGCCGTAGATGGTGAGAGCACCTCGACGACGAGCAGGATCGAGCCCGCATCCTCAAATGTCGGAGGCTCCTTCCCGTCGACCAGCGGGACGACGAAAAGATCCGGCTGTACCACATTGTGATCGTCGAATATCACATCGGCCGGGGCGAATACGCCGTACAACGTTGAGCCCTGCGCCAGATAAGGATCCAGGAGGACCGCAAGCTTCCAGATCACGCCCTGATGATTCCAAACCGGCGCAGGGCTCACCAGCAACTCGCCGTCGATGATCTCGTGCCGACTCCCGTCGTCCGGAAGTGCGTTGAGCATCTCGTACGTCCATTCTTTCGTCGCTGCGGCGGCCATACCCATACTTTACACTCCTCGGCGGGGCACGGGCAAGAGGACATTCCGACACTATAAACTCGCGGAGCCGACTCCCATCGTCATTCGATTTCAGGCATAGACGACCTGCGGCACCTTCGTCTGCGTCCTGTCCGCCTGCGCGCGTATATTTCGCCCCATGAAGGCGTCGGAAATCCGCACTCGATTCACTGAATACTTCGCGCGGCAGGATCATCTGATCCTGCCGAGCTCACCGGTCGTGCCCGGTGACGACCCGACGCTCATGTTCACCAACGCGGGTATGGTGCAGTTCAAGAAGGTTTTCCTCGGGCAGGAAGCACCTCCGAAAGGTGGCAAACGCGCGACAACGGTCCAGAAGTGCGTCAGAGCCGGCGGGAAGCACAATGACCTCGAGCAGGTCGGCCACACCGCGCGCCACCACACGTTCTTCGAGATGCTCGGCAACTTCTCGTTCGGCGACTACTTCAAGCGCGACGCGATCCGCTTTGCCTGGGAGTTCGTGACGAAGGACCTCGGCCTCGACCCCAAACACATTCGAGTAACGGTGTTCGAGGACGACGACGAAGCGCGCACACTCTGGAAAGAAATCGCCGGATTGACCGACGCCCGGATCTACGGGCTCGGCGCGCACGACAATTTCTGGCAAATGGCAGACACCGGACCATGCGGCCCGTGCACCGAGATCTTCATAGATCTCGCGCACGTCGCGCGCGACTGGACATTGCCGCCTGGCGCGAAAGGCGAGTGGACAGAGAAAAATCGCAAGGACTTCTCGAAGGAGGCGTTCGTCGAGGGCGCGGAAGCCGGGAGATTCCTCGAGTTCTGGAACCTCGTCTTCATGCAGTATGACCGGCAACCGGACGGCACTCTGGTCCCATTGCCCAAGCCATCGGTTGACACCGGTGCCGGGCTCGAGCGCATCGCCGCGATCATGCAGGGGGAATCGAACAATTTCCATGCTGATGGCTTTCAGGCGCTGATCAAGGCGGTCGAGAAGACTGTCGGGAAGCGGTATGAGCGCGATGAGCGCGGCGGGTCCTTCCGTGTCATCGCCGACCACAGCCGCGCCGTCGCGTTTCTCCTCGCTGACGGAGTATTTCCGTCCAACGAAGGGCGCGGCTATGTACTTCGCCGCATCCTCCGCCGCGCGGTGCGGCATGCGTGGCTGCTCGGTCGTCGTCAGCCAACCCTCGCCGAAGTCGTCGGCGTTGTCATCGCCGAGATGGGCGCCGTTTATCCAGAACTCAAGCAGCGCGCGAAGCACATCGTTGATACGACGCGAGCCGAGGAGGAGCGCTTCCTCGCGACGATCGAGGGTGGCATGCGCCGCTTCGACGAGCTGGCGCCTCCGACGACGACGCAGGGATCGTCCGCGA
>JBDSRC010000289.1:0-10048 GCA_039929505.1 Gemmatimonadaceae bacterium | reverse complement strand
GTGGCGTGTTGGGTGGAGCGTTGCCGGTCGTTCCGACGAATCCGATCACCTGGCCTTCCCTGACCTGGAGGCCTTCCTTGACTCCGGGTGCGTAACCCTCGAGGTGCGCATAGTAATGGAGAAAGCGCCCGCTCGCGTCGGCGACGTAAATCGTGATTCCTCCCGCGCCGCTGTTGGCGAGCTTAATGATTCGCCCATCAGAGGCAGACAGCACCGGCGTTCCCCGCATGGCCAGAATGTCGGTCGCCATGTGAATGCGCCCGCCTCCCCGCTGCTCGTGAAACGTGTCTCTCAGGCTCCGGGGCTCGATCCCCTCGACCGGGACCATCAGCGGGTATGCACGAAAGTACGCGGAGTCCGCACCGAGCATCACCGGACGCACTGGAGTCACCGCAGCCGGCCTTCCCCCCGGCGCCGACCTTCCCTCTGGCGTCGTCACGACGACCGCCGGAAGCCTTGCCTCAGTGGAGTCAGTGGGCGTACGAAGGTTCACACAGGCGGTGGTGCCGGCGCAGCCGAGCAAGAGGACGCTACCGGCCAGCCGAACCGTTCTGGTACGGCTGGCCGGGCAGGCGCTCCCTGGCCGCACCTCAGACAGTCGCAGCACCAGCCAGCTGAGGTCTTGCCAGCGCCACGCCCATCTCCTCAGCCATCCTCGCGATTCCCTCCTCGATGGTTTTCGAGTGGTGCATCGAGCAGAACTTGGGACCGCACATCCCGCAGAATTCCGCGCTCTTGAAGTACTCGGCGGGCAGCGTCTCATCGTGGTACTCCTGTGCCCGCTCGGGATCGAGGCTGAGGCGGAACTGCTCCTTCCAGTCGAAGGCATAACGCGCGCGTGAGAGAGCGTCGTCGCGGTCACGGGCGCCTTTCCGTCCACGCGCGACATCCGCGGAGTGCGCGGCAATCTTATAGGCGATGACGCCCTGCCGCACATCTTCGGCGTTGGGAAGGCCAAGGTGCTCCTTCGGAGTTACGTAGCACAACATGTCGGAGCCGAACCAACCGATCATCGCCGCACCAATCGCACTCGAGATGTGATCGTAGCCGGGAGAGATGTCGGTGACGAGGGGTCCAAGAGTGTAGAACGGCGCCTCGCTGCAGACCTCTTTCATGCGACGGACGTTCATCTCGATCTGGTCCATCGGAATGTGACCCGGACCCTCGACCATCACCTGTACGTCGCGCGCCCACGCTCGGCGCGTGAGCTCCCCGAGTGTATCGAGCTCCGCGAACTGCGCCCGGTCGCTCGCGTCGGCGATGCAGCCGGGCCGGAGGCTGTCGCCGAGAGAGATCGTGACGTCGTACTCGCGCAGAATCTCGAGCACTTCGTCGAAATGCTCGTACAGCGGGTTCTGCTTGCGGTGCGCCATCATCCAGACGGCGTGAAGGGAACCGCCGCGGCTGACGATGCCGGTGATGCGTCCATGCACTAGCGGCAGATGTTCGAACAGAATGCCGGCGTGAAGCGTCATGTAGTCGACGCCCTGCTTCGCCTGGTGCTCGATCATGTCGAGGAGGTCGTTCGCGGTCAGCTCCTCGAGCTGCTTGTCCCATTTCCCGTCGGGCCCACCCTGGACTGCCTGGTAGATGGGAACGGTGCCGATCGGCACTCGCGACGCGGCGATGATCGCGCGGCGGATACCGTCGATGTTGCCGCCGGTGGAGAGATCCATCACGGTGTCGGCGCCGTATTTCACGGCGATCTCGAGCTTTTCGATCTCGCCGTTCACATCGGAAGAGACGGCAGAATTCCCGATGTTGGCGTTGATCTTAACGCGTGATACCTTGCCGATTGCCATCGGCTCGAGCGCGCCTGCGAGGTGGTGAATGTTGGCGGGGATGATGAGCCGGCCAATCGCGACTTCCGCGCGCACCAGCTCGGGCAAGAGCTCTTCCCGCTCGGCCACGAACCGCATTGCGTCGGTAATTTCCCCGCGACGCGCAAAGCGCATCTGGGTGCGTGCTTCGGATGTGAGTGAGCCGGGGCTATCAAGCCCGCCCGGCACGGCAGTCGCTCTTTCAGGCGCCTGCGCCGTTGCTGCTGTTTCCATCGTTCGACTCCCTACGCCGGTGCTAACCGGATCAGGTTCTGAGGGACTATCTCAGCCGCGCGCGGCAGCCCTCTCGGCGGCCAGTAGGTTCGGCGCGGCACCCCTGTCTATCTACCAATGTAACCCCGGTCGTTCTCTTCCGCGCTCCGCCTCTTCGCTGCAACCTTCCTCCAATGAGATCCAGCCCGCCACGCCCGGTTGTGCACGTGGAGTACCCTGCCTGGGTAGACTCTGTTTTCGACTGGGACCGCGCCTATTCAACCGACGAGGAGCGGATGAGGGTGGCGATCGGCCTGGCCCGGGCGAACGTCGAGCGGGCAGCCGGAGGGCCGTTCGGCGCCGCGATCTTCGAGGCTCAGTCGGGCCGGCTGGTCGCGGTGGGAATGAACAGCGTTGTTCGCCTCAACAATTGCACGCTGCACGCGGAGATGATGGCTTTCATGATGGCCCAGCAGCGCATCGCTTCCTTCACCCTGAATGCTCCCCACCTGCCCGTCCACGAGCTATTCACATCCTGTGAGCCCTGCGCCATGTGCCTGGGAGCCACACTGTGGAGCGGAGTGCAGCGCGTCGTCTATGGCGCCGCGCGCGAGGACGCCGCCAGGCTCGACTTCGAGGAAGGGCCGGTGTTCCCGGAATCCTATCGCTACCTCGAGGAGCGAGGCATCAGCATCGTGCGCAATATTCTGCGAGAGGAGGCGCGATCGGTGCTCGAGCTGTACCGCGCCAGGGGCGGAGAGATCTACAACGGATGAAGTCGCGCGCACGCGGAACCGGTTCGTGAGCGCGTGACTCCTCGGAAAGTAATCATGGCATTGGAGCGATGAATACAAGCCTGGACAAGTCGGCGCTCGCGGAAGCATCGGCAGCCCTGCGCGAAGCCAATCTCGCGTTCGCGAAAGCTCACCCTGGTGAGAGCCCGGGCCGCCAGCCAGTGCACACCGTTTATGGCGGCGCGCAGCTCTTCAAGTCGGACACGGTTCCCCGCCTCGGCGCGATCGCTCTCCGCGCTCTCGATCAGTACGCACTCAAACCAGTCGCGCTCGGCGCCGCGCTCGGCATCTCGGAGCACCCGGCACTCTCAACAATAGATCGGCGCGTTCGCGAGAAGCTCGGCCGCGAGCCGATCGAGGACTTCCGGATCGACTTCGAGGACGGCTACGGCAACCGTCCCGACGCCGAGGAAGACCGGCACGCGGCCGTCGTGGCGCGGGAGCTGGCGAAAGGAATACGCGAGGCGACGCTCTCGCCGTTCATCGGCCTGCGCATCAAGCCGCTGAACGAGGAGCTGCGTGGACGGAGCATTCGCACGCTGGATCTCGTCCTCACCGCTCTGGTCGAAGAGACTGATGGCAAGCTGCCGGAAGGCTGGATCGTCACGATCCCGAAGATCACCATCCTTGCGCAGGTCGAGTACACCGCCACGGTCCTGCGCGCCCTCGAGAAAAAGCTCGGCCTCGGCGACGGGACGCTGGTCTTCGAGACGATGGTCGAGACGCCGCAGATCGTCCTCGACTCGCGAGGCCAGTCGCTCCTGCCGCAAATTCTTGGCGCCTCCGATGGACGACTCAGAGGCGCGCACTTCGGAACCTACGACTACACGGCAGGCATCAACATCACGGCCGCCTATCAGCGCATGCAACATCCCGGCTGCGAGTTCGCCAAGCACTTCATGCAGGTCGCGTTCGCCGGGACCGATGTATGGCTGTCCGACGGATCCACCACGGTCATGCCGGTACCCATTCACCGCGAAGCCGAAGATGGCGCCAAGCTCACCAAAAAACAGCAGGCGGAAAACGCAGCCAGCGTGCACCGCGCCTGGCGGCTGCACTTCGATGACGTGCGGCACTCGCTCGCCGGCGGGTTTTATCAGGGGTGGGACCTCCACCCGGCGCAGCTGGTGACACGCTATGCGGCGCTCTACAGCTTTTTCCTCGATGGAATCGAGGCCGCTGGAGTGCGCCTCAGCAATTTCGTTGGGAAAGCCGCGCAGGCGACACTCGTGGGCGACGTATTCGACGACGCCGCGACCGGACAGGGACTTCTCAATTTCTTTCTGCGCGGTATCAACTCTGGCGCCATCACCGAAGCGGAAGCCCTGAAGATGACCGGCCTCACCGCCGATGAATTCCGTGGGCGGTCGTTCGTCCGGATCATGCGCGGCAGAACGTGAGCGCGGGAACGCTCGAGGTCATCGATCTGATTGCCAGGTGGATTCACGTGATCGCGGCCATCATGTGGGCCGGCAACTCGATGCTCTTCAACTGGCTCGACCGAAACCTCCAACCTCCATCTACTGACACCGCCGGTAGCCCTGGTGCCAAAGGCACACTCGGCAACATCTGGCTGCTGCACAGTGGAGCCTTCTATTTCGTGGAAAAGACCCTGCTCGGCGGACAGCCGCTGCCGCGGCCGCTGCACTGGTTCAAGTGGCAGGCTTACACGACGTGGTGGAGCGGCGTCGTTCTGCTGGTGGTGGTTTATTATTTCGGCGGCCGAGCGACGCTCGCCGATACGACGGTGGCACCTCTCGGGCCTCGGATGGCGGTGGCGGTCGCGCTGGGCGCGATCGTGGGCGGCTGGGCGCTGTACGAATCGATGCAGCGGCTCGTGGCACCGCGCGCGCCGCGCACCGCTCTGACTCTCTGGATCGCGGGCCTCACGGGGATCGCGATTGTCCTGACCCAGGTGCTGAGCGGGCGCGCCGCATTGCTCCACGCCGGAGCAATGCTCGGCACCATCATGGCGGCCAACGTCGTTTTCACCATTGTCCCTTCCCAGCGCGAGCTCGTGGCGTCGGTTTCCGAAGGCCGGGGCGCCGATCCGGCGGTGTCAGCCCGAGCGAAACGCGTCTCGATCCACAACAACTATTTCACGTTTCCGGTCATCGTGCTGATGGTGATTGGGCATTTTCCCGCGATATACGGGAGCCGCCTGAACTGGCTGCTGATGCTCGTTTTGATTGCCGCGGGGACGGCGGTCCGTCATCTGCTCAACATCCGCTTCACGTTTTCGGCGTGGCGGCCGGCGCTGGCGGGGACGTTGGCGGCCGGTGCTCTGGGATTGATGGTCATACTACGCGCTGGGGCTGTCGCAAACATCGCCGGCCCCGGTGATTCATCGGCGCCGGTGAGCTTCAGCGAAGCACGGAGCGTCATCGACCGGCGGTGCGCCTCCTGTCACGCGGCGCAGCCGAGCGATGTCAGCTTCGGCCCGGCGCCGGGTGGCGTAATCTTCGATTCCCCTGAGCACATTCAGGCTTACGCGGCTCGTATCCACGAGCGCGCGGTGGTGACGCGGACGATGCCGCCGGGGAACAAGACCAGCCTCACGGAGGCAGAGCGCGCGCTGCTCGGGCGGTGGGTCGCCCAGGGCGCGGTTACGCGGTAGGGTGATAGCGCGGGACTGGCATCCTTGCACTGCCTCATTCTTCTCCTGCACCGTCGTGCCGCATGCAGGAACCCGGAGCTAACTGCCGCGGTACGTCGAATAGCCAAACGGGCTGAGAAGTAGCGGCACGTGGTAATGCTCCGTGCCTCCGGCGACGCGGAAGCTGACGACGACTTCCGGAAAGAAGGATTCGCGCCCGGACTTGGCGAAGTAGTCGCCGATGTGGAACGTCAGCCGATAGCTGCCCTCATCCAGCTGCGCGTCCTTCTGGTGGAGATCGCGCACCCTTCCATCCGCATCAGTCACTCCGGATCCGATAACAGTTCCTGAGTGCTCGAGCGTGACCCGAATCCCCCGTGCCGGCTGGCCCAGCGCGGTATCCAGTACGTGAGTGCTGAGCGTGCTCACTAACGTGGGGCGTTCGCAGGTAGCTGCTTTTCGATAAGCGGGTCAGCGTGGCGATGCAATAACTTCCAGGCAGCGTTCTCCTTCCGAAAGATTTGCGTGGCTCGCAGAGCGCGCCGAGCTGGGGTTTGCTGATCGCCGACGCGTGCTCCTCCCTGCCGCCCGATCACCACGGTGAAACCAAGATCTCCGCTGACTCCGATGTTGAGGTATTCCACCTTCATCGTGGTCCCACCGCTTTGATACTGGGAGGATGCCCAGTCATAACCACCAGTGCGGCGAAGCCGCACCCGAAATGTGCTTGTCAGCTGCAACCTTCGTTAGGTAGATGCGCGCCCCGATGGTTAAGCGATTAGCAAATCAGCCGGAATACCGAAATGTTCCCGGAGACTCCGGACCTGACCGATTGATAACGCCCTCTTGCCGTTGATAAATTCCGAGAGACGGCTTCTTCCGCCCAAGATCTCTGCTAAGTCACTCTGCGTAATACCTCGTTGCTCGGCCATGAACTGCACGATCTCCTGTGGCGTCGCGTCTGGTAACTCGGGCACGCTCTTCTCTTCGTAGTCCTCTACCAGGATCGACAAGACTTCGAGCACATCATAGGCGAGGGATCCCTGAGGGTGCGGCTCGCGCAGAAGGCGTGCAATGATCTGTTGCGCGTGGTCGTACTCATCCTCGCTACGAATCGGTCGAGTCGCGTAGACAGCCGCCTTCTCAGCGAATGATTGTGTCTCTTCTGCGTCTTCCCGTTGATCAACGCGTCTGTTGCGATGTGGTGTGGCGGTTCCAGCCATTTTCCTCTCCCTTCTGCGACTAAGCTACTCGGGGCTAAGAGCCTAACAAGCCAGCCCTAGTAAGGCGATCGTATTCGACGTGCGTGTAGACTCCCTCGACGAAAACGGTTCTCATCGTGTACA
The DNA here is from genome assembly GCA_039929505.1 of Gemmatimonadaceae bacterium. GTDB lineage: Bacteria > Gemmatimonadota > Gemmatimonadetes > Gemmatimonadales > Gemmatimonadaceae > UBA4720. The sequence goes on along the minus strand of JBDSRC010000289.1, from coordinate 3,279 downwards.
CGATATTGACGACTAATCGATACTTGTTGCCGCCGATGTTAAACACGGTTGTCTCTCCACCTATGAACGAGGCACTGGGAAAGTCCTTTTTCAAAGCGCTTGGCCTCTCATAGCTCTTAGCTTTCATGAGCTTCCACCAGGCACTAAGCCCTGGTTGAGAATCCGGATAAAGCCGGGCGAACTCGTTGAGCGCTTTTCGAGAAATGACTCGCATTTCCTATGTTCCCAATATGGTAACATAGCATCCTGAAGTCAATAAGGAATCCGATGAGCCAGTCCGCTCGAGCCCCGGTTGCAGCTACCTAACGCTTCAGTTAAGCTGCGGGGGAAGCAAATAAAATGCGAGCGTAGTGAGCTTCCATAAATCGCCCGTCAGCAGCTGCAACGAGTGTTAGGCCGCGCGGATCGGGATTACGCCCATTGGATACTCGATCAATTCCAAACGCATCGAGTTGAGTACTGGGAAATTGACGACTTAGTATAGCGGCAAGATCGCGTCGCGTTGTTCCTCAGTCTTCCAGCGACTCGACGCGAACGGCCGTCCCGTAGCACAATACCTCGGTCACGCCTTTCATCAACTCGTTCGCGTCATATCGGATGCCGATCACTGCATCGGCCCCCGCCCTATGCGCTTGAACCAACATTGTGTCGAAAGCCTGCTTGCGAGTTCGCTCAGCGAGTTCTGTAAAGAGCGAGATATTGCCGCCAAGCAGCGTCTGCAAGCTGGCGCCGACGGTCCCGAAAACCGATCGGGATCGGACGACAACACCACGTACCACGCCAAGATTGTCCACGATTCGGAATCCAGGCACGTCGAAGCCGGTCGTTGTCATGTTGGCCGGAATGTCTGCTGCCTGCGAATGGATAATGGAAGACATGGGTTGCGTTTCGCGGTGAGTGGTCAGACTGTCTTGCAAACGTCAGGAATGTCGGCCTAACGCGATGCCGCTCAGCCGCGAGTGGCGCTCATTACCGTTACGAATCAGTTCGATCGTTGCGCGCCACTCGTCGGCTGCAGCGGCTGGTTAGGCCGGTGCGCGACTGCAAGCAGCACTTCGGGACGGTACTCAAGCTCGGCCCGCGTCAGACGTTCCAACCGTATCCGTACGCGCGACTCGCATCTCGCTCGTCGTTCGCTCGACAGGCTTGCAAGACGCCGGGCAGGCATCCCGCAGCTCACTTGCACCGCCAGGAGATCGTTCAGTGTCCACTGGTGTGTCACATTGGCGCTCCAGACGTTCACTGACGCGAGACCGACAGCATGCAGCAAATGCTGGAGTTTCTCTGGCGTATCCATAGACGCCTGTTGCATGACACTCGGATCGCGAGAGTCCGGAGCAGCCTCTTCACGGTCGAGTTCCTCTCTCCAAATGGACAACCCCGGAGCCCCTGGGTCTTGCCCCCAAGTGAGAATACCCACCGTTCCGCCTCCTCGCAACACGCGATGGACTTCGCGCAGGGCGGATGACGGCTCTGGCAAATGGAAAAGGACGAAGATCAACACGACCACATCAATCGCGTCTGAGCGAATACCGAGACGTTGCGCATCGGTCACCGCCAGCAGATCATTGCCCGACTGTTTTGCTACCCGAAGCATCCCTTCGGCTCGGTCGACGCCAATCACAATTGCTTCTGGTGCAGCGTGGTGGAGATCTGCGAGGAGAGCACCTGTCCCAGCCCCCACGTCCAAGACCCGACCTGCCGTTCTCAAAGGCAAAGCTGAAAGAAGCGGCAGCGCCATCGGCCGAATCACTGGTGACCAGTGTCGCGCGTACGACGTGGCCTTCGCTGAGTATTCTTCTGCCAGAGTCTGTGAAGCATTCATCGAACATCCCGGGATCGGCCTAACGTTCCGTTTAAACTGCAAGCGCACAAGATAAGAGCAGCGGCGCAGCCGCCGCACTCCTTGGGGCGCTTGTCAGCTTCAAATGGTAGTTAGACGGCGGGCGCGAGGCGCTCAAGCTCGCGAGCATTTTTGGGATTGAGCCGCGAGGATCAAGCAGGAATTCGATCCGGCAATGACCTCACAATCCACAGAGACCATCGCGCGATGCCTTGGTGCAGACGTTGCCTGTAAAGGTATTCTGCCCCATTCCGTCCCACTCGATGTCGAAGGCGCTGTTGTTCCGGAGCGTGTTGTTCCTGATCACCGCCTCACTGGAGCCGGTAACGTCAATCCCGACTCCGTAGCCTACGGGGCGGGGCTTTCCCGCAAGCTTAAAGCCGGTGTGATTCGTTATGCGGTTTTTCTCGACCAGCGTACCATTTGTAGCGCGGTTCATGACTCCCCAAACGCCCCCGTCACGGAGCTCGTTGACCACGACCTGGTTGCCGGATCCCGCGCGGTGAAGCATCACCGCTGCAAACGGATTCCCATAAATCACGTTGCGGCGGATGATGTTCTGCTCCGCCACCCCCGCGGAGAGCGCTGCACTCGTCTCAATGTGGACACCGCAGCCGGTGCCCACCCGCATCGGCTCGTCGGGATCGTTGCCGTAGAAGGTGTTCCTCTCCACCACATTCTGTGAGGAGTTGAACAGGCTGATGCCCATCATGTCGGTTCTGGTCACCACGTTCCGTTCGATCCGATTGCTGTGCGCGTTCACCAGGAGGAATCCCTCGCCGATGCCCGACATCGGGCCCACACCGAAGTCCCTCACCGTAAAGCCGCGGATTATCACGCCGGCGACATCGCGGAGAAAGAAGCCCGCTCGCTCGGGGCAGAGCGGTTCAAGCGCAAACCTGCAGGTCCCCGCTGTCTGCTGCGTGTGATTCCCCTGCAGTATCACCTGTCCCTCACCGCCATCAGCGACGATCTGTAGGTCGTTCCTCGCTGCACCTGTGATCACCACCTTACCGAGGTAGGTGCCCGGCCTCACCAGGATCCGGTCGCCGACCCTCGCGGCCATGACCGCCGCCTGAATGGTGTTGTACTGCGCGGGCACCCGCAGCACCCGGTTCGGGGCCGGCAGGTCGGCATAGCGCTCGATTCGTGAGTGGCTGCATCCCAGCGCGGCTGCAAGAAGAAGTAGAAGAGGAACTTTGTATGTCATAGCTGAGCTCCATCCGCTCGCACGCCCCTTTCGCGTGGTGGAGAAATCCGGTATCGGCTGCCATCCCTTTCTCTTCATCAGAATTCCACCATAAATCAGCGTCACCTCGATGCGGGGCCGCTGTCTAACGCCTGAATTAAGCCGAGCCGCGAAGCGGCTTCGGCTTGAATGAATTGTTAGGCCGCACGAGCGCGATGCAACTGCGTATGCGACCGCCCTTGATTGA
>JBDSRC010000288.1:0-5386 GCA_039929505.1 Gemmatimonadaceae bacterium | reverse complement strand
TCGTGATCCGCGTGCTCGGTGGTACCCGCCGCCGCTATGCGTTCCTCGGTGACGTCGTCATCGTCGCCGTGAAGAACGCGCTGCCCAATGGAACGGTCAAGAAGTCGGAGGTGGCGCGCGCGGTGGTGGTGCGCACCGCCAAGGAAACGCGCCGGAAGGACGGCTCCTACATCCGCTTCGACGAGAACGCAGTCGTGATAATCAACGACGCGGGCGAGCCGAGAGCGACGCGTATCTTCGGACCCGTGGCGCGAGAGCTCCGCGAGAAGAAGTACATGAAGATCGTCTCGCTCGCCCCGGAGGTTTTGTAAAGTGAGAGTACTGAAACACAGGAAAGCGGGGAAGAAACGGCTGGTTGCGCGTCACGCCGAGAATGCCAAGCGGCTCAGGCTCCACGTGTCGAAGGGCGACACGGTGCGGGTGATGCGCGGCGAGGACAAGGGCAAGGAAGGGAAAATCATCCGCATCAATCTTCAGACGGGCCGCGTGGTCGTCGAAGGCGTGAACATCGTCAAGATGCATCGCAAGGCGCGGACAGCGGAGGAGCAATCGGGGATCCGGGAGGCGGCGGCGCCCGTACACTCGTCGAACCTGATGCTGCTCGACCCCAAGTCGGGGGAGCCGACAAGGACCAAAGCCCGCTTCGACACCGAGACATCACGTGTCGAGCGCAGGAGAACCAAGGAGCGCGTCAGCGTCAAGCACGGGGAGCCAATCCCCCGCGTGCGCTGAGGCGAGGACCAGATAATGGCAACCAAAGAGAAGAAGCAGGGGAAGAAGCGCGAGGTCCAGGAGCACGTCCAGATCGAGCACACCGGCAAGGGCCTTCCGGTTCCGCCGCCACGCCTCAGGACGTACTTCGAGAAGACGGTGCGCGAGAGGCTGAAGTCGCAGTTCGGCTTCACCAACGTTCACCAGATTCCCACGCTCGAGAAGATCGTGATCAACTGTGGAGTGGGCGAGGCGATCAAGAACGCCAAGATCCTCGACACCGTTGTCAGCGAGCTCGGGATCATCACTGGCCAGCGCCCGGTGAAGAAGAAAGCGAAGAAGTCGATCGCCAACTTCGGCCTTCGCGAGGGGCAGGAGATCGGGGCGGCCGTCACGCTGCGCGGTGCGCGGATGTGGGAGTTCCTGGATCGGTTCGTGACGATCGCGATTCCGCGCATCCGTGACTTTCGCGGACTGAACACGCGCTCTTTCGACGGGCGGGGCAACTATACGCTCGGCGTCAAGGAGCAGATGATCTTCCCCGAGATCAACTACGACATGGTGGACCAGATCCACGGAATGGACATCACCATTGTCACCACCACGGACAAGGACAACCAGGCGTTCGCGCTCCTGCGCGAGCTCGGGATGCCGTTCAAGGGTGATGACAAGCCGATCATCACGAATCAGTAGTCAACCGACAGCGAGAGAGATCTAGATGGCACGTAAGGCCATGGTGGAGAAGAGCAAGCGGAAGCCGAAGTTCCTGGTCCGGAAGCACAATCGGTGCGGCCGGTGCGGCCGGTCACGAGCTTTCCTGAGAAAGTTCGGACTGTGCAGAATCTGCTTCCGTGAGATGGCGCTGTCGGGGTACATCCCGGGCGTCCGCAAGGCAAGCTGGTAACCCATTCACTTCTACGCGTCTCCTGCGAACTGCGGACTAAGATCGCTGGGGATACGGTAGGACGAGGAAACGAATTACATGAGCATGACTGATCCGATCGCCGATATGCTGACGCGCATTCGCAACGCCTGTGGGGCGAAGCACCGCCGCGTCGACATGCCGCTATCGAAGCTGAAAGTGGAAATCGCCAAGATCCTGAAGGAGAACAACTTCATTCAGGACTACAGGACGCTCGAGACGGACGAGGGGAAGCAGCTTCTCCGCGTCATGCTCAAGTACGCGCAGGGCGGCCAGCCTGTGATTCGCGAGCTGCGCCGCGTCTCGACGCCCGGCCTCCGCAAGTACGTTGCGGTCGCCGAGATCCCGCGCGTCCGCAATGGACTCGGCATGGCGATTCTCAGCACTTCGCGCGGCGTGATGTCGGATCGTCAGGCGCGTCAGGCGCGTACCGGCGGCGAGTTGCTCGCGCTGGTCTGGTAAGGAGACGAAATGTCACGAATTGGAAAGCACCCGGTTGCCATCCCGAAAGGCGTCACCGTCAAGGTCGAAGGCAACAACGTGCACGTGAAAGGACCGAGGGGTGAGCTCAACCGCACGCTCCATCGCGAGATGAAGGTCTCGACGAAGGATGATCAGGTCACGGTCGAGCGTCCCTCGGACGAAGCGAATCACAAGGCGCTCCACGGCCTGAGCCGCACACTCGTCGCGAACATGGTCGAAGGTGTAACCAAAGGCTTCCGCAAGGAGCTGGAGCTGGTGGGTGTTGGCTACAAGGCGGAGGCGCGCCCGTACGGGCTGCAGCTCGCACTTGGGTTCTCGCATCCGGTGAAGTACGAGGCGCCGAAGGGAATCAAGCTGTCGGCGCCACAGCCTACCTCGATCATCATCGAGGGAGCGAACAAGGAAATCGTTGGTCAGGTCGCCGCGGAGATCCGCAGCATCAGGCCGCCCGAGCCGTACAAGGGCAAGGGAATCAAGTACGTTGGTGAGCAGATCCGCCGGAAAGCCGGCAAGGCTGGAGGTAAGTAATGCCGAAAATGGCCAGGCCAAAGTCGCGCGACCAGTTGCGTACGCGCCGTCACTTCCGGCTTCGCAAGAAAGTCATCGGAAGCGCGGAGCGCCCGCGTCTCGTCGTGTACCGCTCGCTCAAGCACATCTATGCGCAGCTGGTTGACGACGCGACACAACGCACTCTGATGACCGTGACGGATTCAGGTCTCGAGGGGAAGCCGACCGAGAGATCGGTTGAAGTTGGAAAGCGCATTGCCGCCAAGGCGAAGGATGTCGGCGTCAAGCGCGTAGTCTTCGATAGAGCCGGATACAAATATCACGGCCGCGTGAAGGGTGTGGCCGACGGAGCCCGCGAAGGCGGGTTGGAGTTTTAAATGGCAGACAACGAGAATCCTGAAGGAACGGCGACCCCGCCGGCTGACGCTCCCTCGCCGCAGGAGCGACCGCGCATGGGCGGCAGCGCCCGTAGTGGTGGCGGAGTTGGCGGTCGCGGCGGCGGGGGCGGTCGCGGTGGTGTCGGCGGCGGACGCGGCGGACCAGGCGGTGGCGCTGGCCGCGGGCGTGGTGCGCCGGGCGGACAGGGCGGCGGTGGACGCGACGGGGGCCCAGGTGGCTCGCGCGGTGGCGGACGGGGACGCGACGGCAAGTCACGCGACCGCGATGGCGGGCGGGGTGACGGCGGCAGCGAGCTCGTCGAGAACGTCATCGCCATCAACCGCGTCGCCAAGGTCGTAAAGGGCGGACGCCGATTCTCCTTCAACGCGCTGGTAGCGGTCGGGGATGGTCAGGGTCGCGTTGGCTTTGCGACCGGAAAGGCGAACGAAGTGTCGGAAGCGGTGCGCAAGGCCGTAGATGGCGCGCGTCGCAACATGGTGAGCATCCCGATGACGGGCGGAACGATTCCCCACGAAGTCGTGGGCTCGCATGGTGCCGGCAAAGTTCTGATGAAGCCGGCAGCGCCGGGCGCAGGCGTGATCGCGGGTGGAGCGGTCAGAGCGATCATGGAATGCGCCGGCATCGCCGACATCCTCACCAAGAGCCTCGGCTCGACCAATCCGCACAACATGGTACTCGCAGCACTCGATGGTCTTCAGCAGCTCACCACCGTCGAGCAGATCGCCCGCGAGCGCGGGATCGAAGTGTCGAGCATCGGCTATCGCTCGCGCGCAAAATCGAAGGAGCTGGCGCATGCCTAGAACACACGTGTGGTGGAACACCAAGGGCCCCAAGTCGACGCCCAAGGAAACCATCACTGAAGGAAAAGTCCGGATCAAGCAGGTGAGAAGCGGCATCGGCCACTCGTGGCGGATGCGGCGCACCCTCGAGGCGCTCGGCCTAAGGAACCACCAGGCTGAAGTCGTCAAACAAGACTCGCCCGCGCTACGCGGGCAGTTAAAGCACGTGCGTCACCTCGTCCAAGTGACGCCGGTAGAGGAGTAGACAAGTGGCAACCAGGAGAACGCGAAGAGAGACAGCGGCACCGGGCGAGCGCGCTTCAGCAGCGGGGCGCATCGGGCTGCACAATCTCGTCCCGGCACCGGGATCGCACCGGAACCGCAAGAGACTTGGCCGCGGGCCAGGCTCAGGAACCGGAAAGACGTCCGGCAAGGGACACAAGGGAATCAAGGCGAGATCGGGACATCACGGACCTGGCGGCGGCAAGCCGCAGTTCGAAGGTGGCCAGATGCCGCTCACGCGCCGCATTCCAAAGCGCGGCTTCACCAATATCTTTCGTGTCGAAAGTCAGGTGGTGAGCTTCGATGATCTCACCCGGCTCCCGAAAGGATCGGAAGTGACCGAGCAGACTCTCGCCGAAGCCGGCCTGATCCGTAAGGGAAAGGGTCCGGCCAAGCTGCTCGCCAACGGCGATGCGGCAAAGGGCGTCACCATTCGCGGCATCAAGATGAGCGCGGGTGCGCGAGCGAAAATCGAAGCGGCCGGAGGCCGGGTAGAAGAATAAATGGCTCAATCAGCCCCAGCGGCGGCCGTCAGCAACATCTACAACACCCCGGAGCTGCGTGACAAGATCGCCTTCACGTTCCTCTGCCTCGTCATCTACCGAATCGGCGCGCACATCACCGCGCCGGGCATCGATGTCGTAGCGCTCACCGATTTCTTCGAGAACCAGGGCAAGGGCGGGCTGCTCGGTCTGTACGACCTGTTCGTCGGCGGAGGCCTCTCGCACGCGACGGTGTTCGCCCTCGGGATCATGCCGTACATCTCGGCCAGCATCTTCATGCAAATCGCCGGTGTGGTAATTCCCACCGTCGAGAAGATGCAGAAGGACGAGGAAGGCAGAAAACGCGTGACCCAGTGGACGCGCTACTTCACCGTGGCGCTGGCTATAGTTCAAGCGTGGGGATTCGCGCTGTTCACGTCGTCGCTCGAAAATGCGGTGATCAACCCCGGGTTCGGCTTCCGCCTCCAGATGGTGCTGGTGCTCACCACCGGCGCGATGTTCGTGATGTGGCTGGGCGAGCAGATCACCGAGCGAGGGCTCGGAAACGGCGCCTCGCTGATCATATTCTTCTCGATCGTCGAGAGGTTCTGGCCGGGGATATTCAGCACCGTCGGCTTCGTGCGCACGCAGGTGGTGGGACCGTTCTCACTGATCGTGCTCGGGGTCGTAATGATCGGAGTCGTGGCGGGAACAGTCGCGATCACGATGGCGGCGAGGCGAGTGATGATTCAGATCCCGCAGCGCACGATGGCGCGCGGTCGCCAGAGAGAGGCGGCCAAGAACTTCATTCCACTCCGCGT
>JBDSRC010000287.1:0-5846 GCA_039929505.1 Gemmatimonadaceae bacterium | reverse complement strand
CGGAGAGCTGTGGCCACGCCGCGAGGATGGCGACGAGAAGAAGGAGGCGGGGGATCGCCAGAAACCCGTCGAGAACGCGCATCATGATCGCATCCACCAATCCCCCGGCGTATCCGGCAATCGCACCATACGCCAGGCCGAAGGTGAGACTGACGATGGTGGCGAGAGATCCGATGAGAAGTGAAAGGCGTGCGCCGTAAAGCACCCGGCTCAGCACATCACGACTATACGGATCGGTGCCGAACGGATGCGCCAGCGACGGCGGGAGCTCCTTCATGCTGACAATGTCGGGCTGTGCAGCCGGATCGTACGGCGCAATCAGCGGAGCGAGCAGCCCGAGCAGCACGATCGTTGTCAGGATTCCCAACGCAAGGCGCGATGAGCGCCGCTCGACGATCCGCGCGAATGTCCGTCCGAGCGGTGATTGTCGCGGGGATGCCGATACCGGGTCAGGTGCCACGAAGCCTCGGGTCGGCCCACGCATACAACATGTCGGCGATGAAGCTTCCCGCAATCACCATGATGCTGCCGATGATCACCGCGCCGACTACGAGTGGATAGTCGCGCGATCCGATCGCGTTCACCAGCGCGTAACCCATACCAGGCCACGCGAAAACCCGCTCGATGAAAACGGCTCCCGTTAGCAGGGCCGGGAATGAAAGTCCGATCAGACTTATGATCGGCAAGAGCGCGTTGCGAAGAGCGTGGCGCTGGAGGATCGCTCGCTCGGTGAGTCCCTTGAGGCGGGCGGTTCGGATGTAATCGGCCGGCAGCACATCGAGCAGGGCGGCACGCTGATAACGCGCGACACTGGCGGAAGCGAGCAGCGTAAGGGTGAGGGCGGGTAGCGCGAGGTGCTTCAGTCGGTCGAGAATCCTGCCGCCGGGTCCCATGTATTCGTGCATGACCGGATCGACGGCGCCACCGACCGGAAAAATCGGAAACCAGTAGGTGAAAGTGAGGAGCGCGAGCAACGCCAGCCAGAAGTCCGGCATGGAGAGAAACAGAAGCGATACGCCGCTCAACGCGTGATCGATCGCGGAGCCGCGACGCGCCACCTGCACGAACGCGATCAGAATACCAAGAGCGAAGCTGGCGACGAGCGCAATGCTCATCAGGAGAATCGTGTTGGGCACCGCGTTCGCGAGCACATCACGCACCGGACGATCGTGCGAATGAGACCATCCGAGCTCGCCGCGCGCGAGCTGGCTTACGTACCGCGCAAACTGTTCGGGCAGCGGCCGGTCGAATCCATACTGAACGCGCAGCCGCTCGCGAATCGCCTCGCTGACGCTTGGATTGTCGATGGCAGCGCTGAACGGGTCGCCGGGCGCGAGGTGGATCAGCGCAAAGCTGCTAACCGCAACGAAGGCCACGATGACAGCGGCCTGCGCGAGTCGCCCTGCGGCGTAGCGAAGCACCCGCTACGGAGCTTTTCGCGCCGCCGTGTCGGCGGCAGGCGGAGCGTTGTCGCGGGGAATGCGCTTGTCGTCCGGGATCCACCACTCACCGAGGCGCGCCCACCACGCGTCGGGTCGGCGCGCGGCGAGCTGCAGGCGCGAATGATACCCGAGGGTTGGAATCGGCTCGGCCAGCCAGATCGCTGGCGCATCCTGAATGATCACCTGGTACGCCTTGGTGAAGAGCGAGCGCCGGCTGGGTATGTCGAACGCCGCGAGCGCGCTATCGACGTAGGTGTCGAACAGGGGACTCTCGTACGAGCCGTAGTTGGATCCGTCGCGTGCGCGGGAGCCCGATGAGCCCCATGACTGCCGCACGCTGCCCGGGCTCGCCTGTGCCTGCCATGCTCCGATCACCACGTCGAAGGTTCGCTTGCGCATTCGGTCGAGGAAAACGGGGAAATCCACCTGCTCGACATCAACTTTGGCGCCCGCCTGTCGCAGCTGTTCCTGGATCAGCACTGCCATCCGCACCCGTGCCGCGCTCGATCCCGGTACCGAAAGCGTGAACTGGAGCGGCCGGCCGTTCCGCTCGCGGGTTCCGTCTGCGGTTTGAGCGCGCCAGCCGAGAGAGTCGAGCACCTGTCGTGCGCGCGCGAGGTCGAAAGGAATCTGTGGAAGATTGGGATCGGTCGTCGAGTACATCCGCACAGTTGGACCGAGCGCCGGCAAGGCGAGTGAGTCGTAGACGCTCCGCACGATCGAGTTGCGGTCGACGGCCATCGTGAGCGCGCGCCTGAGCTCTCTGTCGCCGAATAGCGAGTGCGGCCGCGCGCGGTTGGCCGGATCGCGGAGGTTGAACTGCGCGAACGAATAGACGAGCCCTCTGGTCTGAGCGATTCGCACATTCGGCAGATTCTTCAACGTGGCCATGTGGTCCGGCCGCAGACCCTCGAACAGGTCCGCCTCGCCCGAGAAGAAACGCGTGGCGGCGGTCGTGGGATCTGGAGCAAGGCTCCAGATGACGCGCGTAAGGTTCGGTGCGCCGTGATAGTTCATGGTGTCGGCAGCGAGCTCGACGGAGCCCCGAGGGGTCCAGCGAACGAACCTGAACCTTCCCGATCCTATCGGCGCTCGCGCCGCCGGTGACTGCCGCCAGGCGGACGGTGGGATGTCCCGCCAGATGTGCGCGGGCATTATCGGTGTCAGGTAGACCGCGTCGTAGAACTGCTGCGGCGCGCGGGAGCGAAACCAGAAGACGGCCGTCGTGGAATCAGGTGCCGTGACCGAGTCGATATTCGTGAGGAGCGACGAGACCGATGCGCCGAGCGTCGAGTCTCTGAAGCTCGCGAAAGTGAAGCGCACATCGTCCGATCCGACGGGTCTGCCGTCGTGCCAGCGTGCGCGCTCGTCGATGTGGAAAGCGATGCTCAACGAATCGCGACCCCAGGTCCAGTTGTCCGACAGTCGCGGCATGAAGCCGCGGTCGCCGACGATATTGAGTGAATCGCCGATGTCGGCGAGGCGGTCGTGGACGAGGTCGGTGACCTGCAGCCCCTGCAGGCTCGATGTCAGAGCCGGGATGAGGAGATCGGGGTCGCCCACAGCGGAGATTACGAGCGTCCCGCCGCTTGTCTTCGGGGGCGGGCCTTCCGTCCCGACGCACCCCACGACGAGGAGCAATCCGGCGAGCTTCAGCGTCGCCATGTCCAACTTTCATCCGAGAATCGCGGGACGTGACTCAAAGTCTCGTCCCTGATCTCGTCTTCGTCGATGCTCATTGACTCCGGATCCTCGAGTGATCTCACCGCCTCGAACATCGCGCTGGCCAGCTCATCCGCACCAGGCGTGCGTCCGAGAATTCCGCGCAGTGTCGAGGGGGCGGCGACGTCCTCATCAAGATGCTCTTCACCCGTCATTGAGAATGACGGCAGCAGGCTCTGATCATCCTCGACGAGGATGGAGCCATGCTGCAACAACGCATGCTCGTCTCGCCATTGCGCGCTGCCGACCAGCTTTTTCCCGGCGGCGATGACTTCTCCTTCGGTTGGCAGCTCAAAGCACGGCCTGGAGCTGGGAACGGGCGCGCGTTCCGCTCGCGCCGCGATTCCCGCCGCCACACCAAGCCGCGACAGGCCACTCAGCAGGATCCGATTGATGCGGGCGTAAGAGGATCGCAGCGACTCTGAATCGAGCGGGGCGGTAACGCTGTAAGTCACCTCACGATTGTGGAGAATTGCGCGACCACCGGTTGGGCGCCGCACGACATCCACCGACGCGGCGCGAATCTTCGCTGGGTCATAGTGTCCGGCGGCCGGCTGGTGGCGCCCGAAGGAAAGCGTCGGCGTCGCCCAGGAGTAGATGCTGAACACAGTTTCGCCGGTGCGGGCTGCGCGCTCGAGGAGCGCGGAGTCGCGCGCCATGTTTTCGGCGCCCGAGCGCGGCGCCGCGAGGAGCAGGCGCCAGCGGCGCGACCTTTGGCGGGGCTGCATGGTGTTAAATTGTCACTCCTATGAGCACCACAATCAAGCACGTCGCGGACGCGATTGCGCCTGCTGATTCCTTTGTTCACCGACACGTAGGTCCGGACCCGAGCGACGTGGCGGCAATGCTGGAGACTCTGGGCTACGGATCGCTCGATGAGCTGATCGACCAGACCGTCCCGGAGCGCATACGCTTTCGCCGCGGTCTCGCCCTCCCGAAGGGGATGACCGAGCCGGAGGTGCTCACTCATTTCCGCGCGATCGCGGCAAAGAATCAGGTCTTCCGGTCATTCATCGGCATGGGCTACTCGGATTGCATCACGCCGCCGGTGATTCAGCGGAATATCATCGAGAATCCCGGCTGGTACACCGCATATACGCCGTATCAGGCCGAGATCGCGCAGGGTCGTCTGGAGGCGCTGCTCAATTTCCAGACGATGGTCATCGACCTCACCGGGCTCGAGATCGCCAACGCTTCTCTCCTCGACGAAGCAACGGCGGCCGCAGAAGCGATGACGATGAGCTATGCCCTCAAGGGGAAACCGGGCAAGGAAGTTTTTCTCGTCGCCTCGGAGTGCCACCCGCAGGTCATAGAAGTGGTGCGTACTCGTGCTGGCGTCCGGGGGATCACAGTTCAGGTCGCGAGCTACACCGATCTCGAGATCGGGCCGAGCGTCTTCGGCGTGCTGGTGCAGTACCCGGCGACCAATGGCGCCGTATTCGATTACTCAAAGACATGCGAGCAGGCACGCGCGGCGGACGCTCTCGTCACTGTTGCCGCCGATCTGCTCAGCCTCGTTCTCCTCACCCCTCCCGGCGAGTGGGGCGCCGACATAGTCGTCGGCAATACACAGCGCTTTGGCGTTCCGCTCGGTTACGGTGGGCCACACGCGGCTTTCTTCGCGACCAGGGACGAGTACAAGCGGCAGATCCCCGGACGCATCATCGGCGTCTCTCGCGATGCGGACGGACAGCCCGCGCTGCGCATGGCTCTCCAGACCCGCGAGCAGCACATTCGCCGCGAAAAAGCGACGAGCAACGTCTGCACGGCGCAGGTGCTGCTGGCGGTCGTGGCGAGCATGTACGCCGTGTACCACGGACCAGCTGGCCTGACGCGGATCGCGCGCAGAGTACACGGCCTCACCAGCGCGCTGGCGGAGGGCCTGAAGCGACTCGGCTTCACGCTCGCTCACGAGGATTACTTCGACACGCTCGCGGTGCGGATCGGAAAGAGAAACGCGGCGACGATCATTGAAGAGGCGCGCCGCCGTCGCATCAACCTGCGGCAGCTGCCGGATAAGACGCTGGTCGTCGCGCTCGACGAAACGGCCAACGAGGCGGATGTGTCGGACCTGCTGCTTTCCTTCAATGGCGGAAAGAGTCTCGACTTCGGCCTCGAGGAAGTTCTCTCCGCGTCGGACTCGCGCTACGACGAGCGCTTCAAGCGGACCAGGCCCTTCATGACGCACCCGGTGTTCAACAAGCACCACGCGGAGACGGAGATGCTCCGCTACATGAACCGCCTGCAGTCGCGCGACCTATCCCTCGTTCACTCGATGATCCCGCTCGGCTCCTGCACCATGAAGCTGAACGCGACGACTGAAATGATGCCGATAACCTGGCGGGGATTCGCGAAGATCCATCCGTTCGCGCCGGTCGAACAGACCGCGGGCTACCAGCAGCTGTTTCAGGAGTTGGAGAGCGCGCTGGCCGAGATCACCGGCTTTGCCGCGGTTTCGCTGCAGCCCAATGCCGGATCACAGGGCGAATACGCGGGGCTGCTGGCGATAGACGCGTATCACGCGTCGCGGAATGACTCGCATCGCAACGTGTGTCTGATTCCCCAGTCGGCGCACGGTACCAATCCGGCGAGCGCGGTGATGGCGGGAATGAAGGTTGTCGTCGTGAAGACCGACGAGCGCGGCAACATCCAGGTCGACGACCTGCGCGCCAAAGCGGAGGC
>JBDSRC010000286.1:0-3618 GCA_039929505.1 Gemmatimonadaceae bacterium | reverse complement strand
CGCCGTACGCGGAGCTCGAGCGGCAGAACGTGACTCTCGCGGTTGTCGAGGCGAGCCTCCGGTTTCACTCCGGGGCGCGATACGACAACCTCATCAGGGTCAGCACGACGATCCGCGATGTAAAGTCCCGGACAATTACATTCGACTACTTGATCACCAACGCGGAGACGGGCGAGCGCTTCGTCACCGCGTCGACCAGGCTCGCATCGCTGACTCGCGATTCGCGGCTCACGTCGCTTCCTCAACAACTTCGCACGGTGCTTCGGAATGCTGCTTCGTAACGCCAGTCTGATCGTCGCTCTCATTGTGACACTGCCTTGCGCGGTCGGAGCGCAACGTGCGAATGCGGCGGTGACCGAGCGCGACCTGGATCTGTACGCGCGGCTGATCGCGATGACTGACACCAGGACGCTCGACATGCCCCTCGTCGAGCAGGCGCTCGCTCGGAAGTGGCGGCCGTTGCGCGCGGCCGCCGCGCTCGCCATCGGTCAGATTGGCGCGGATGCCGGGCTTAGGGGCGCGCCCAGACTGCGGTCGTTGCTGGGAGATTCCGACCCGAAGGTCGCGGCGAATGCCGCGTACGCGCTCGGTCTCCTTCGCGATTCCCTCGCCGTCGCTGACCTGAGTGCCACGCTGGACTGGGACAGGGAAGTGGCACGGGAGGCAGCGTGGGCGCTGGGGGAAATCGGACCCTGGGCGCGCGCCGCGATCACCGACGGTCTTGCGCGGAGGCGCGCACCCGGCGTTGCCATCCAGATACTGCTGGCCGCGGCGAAGCTTCGCCCGGTTCCGCTGGCCGAAATCCAGCCCTATCTGCGCCACGAGCACCCATCGGTAGCCTGGGCCGCGGCCTACGCGATTGCGCGCCCGCGAGTGCCGGGCGGTGTGAGACACCTGATCGAGCTCGAAGCATCGCCCTCGCTCGCGGTGCGCCCGCGCGGAGCGACGGGCATTGCATCGCTCGAGGTGCCGTACGCCGACACGGGTTTCGCGCGGCAGCGCACGAGAGCGGAGATCGCCCGCGCGCTTACGAAGTCCGCCGCCGGCGATTCGCTCGGCACAGTTGCATTCGCCGTGCTATCCAGACTTGCGGGAGACATCGACCCGCACGTTCGCATCAACGCCATTCGCTCGATCGCTACGTTCGGTCCGTCAGCGAAAGTCGTTCTCACGGGTGCGACACGCGATTTCGATCCTAACGTCCGTATCGCTGCGGCGCAGAGCTTCGCGACCGTTCTCGTCAACGGTGATGACCTGACTGCGCTATGGGCGGCGGACACTTCGCTCACATACAGGACCGGTCTGCTCACGTCGGCGACGCGAGCGGGTCTGCGTCCGGCGTTACTGCGGGAATGGGCGGCGAGCTCCGCCTGGCGGCATCGTGCGGCCGTCGCTGGAGCGTCGGGTGACACTCTCGATCGCGCCTTCGCCCTGTCGCGCGCGCTGCCTCTCATTCGCGATCGCGACCCAAGAGTCCGGCAGGCTGCGTATGCCGCGCTTGCGCCCGCCGCATCGGTGGCGATGGAGGACAGCGTCCACGCGATCCTCGTCAATGGGCTGAGCGACCCGGATTTCTACGTTCGCGCCACCGTGATCGGCGCCCTGGCCGACCGGCCTTCGGCCGCTGATCTCAACCCCGTGCTCGCGAGCTACTCGCGCGCGGCGACGGATTCGGCGAACGACGCCCGGCTCGCCGCAATTCAATACGTCGGCGCCCTCTGGAAAAAGGATAGCGCGGCGCTCAACACTTCGTGGCGGGAGCGCCTCGCCCGCATGCCGGTACCGCGGGATCCACTCGAGCGCGCAGCGGGCAAGAGTGTCGCGCCATGGGCAGCGTGGGGACGGGTGACCGCAACAGCACGGCCGCGCACGTGGTACAGAGATCTGGTGCGGACGACGGTGATGCCGATTCTCTCCGGGAAAAAGCTGAATGCGACGATACACACAGAACGCGGTGCTCTGCGTCTGGAGATGCACGGTGTCGATGCACCGATCACGGTCTCCAATTTCCTGACGCTCGCTCGCGCGGGATACTATCGAAACACACGCTTTCATCGTGTCGTTCCGAACTTCGTTGCTCAGGACGGCGATCCGCGCGACGATGGGAACGGTGGTCCCGGCTACTCGATCAGAGACGAGATGAACCGGCGGCGCTACGAGCGCGGCGCGGTGGGGATGGCCTTGTCCGGTCCCGACACCGGCGGCAGTCAGTACTTCCTGACCCATTCGCCACAGCCGCACCTGGACGGGCACTACACGATCTTCGCTCGTCTCGTCTCCGGCTACGATGTGCTCGATCGAATAGTGCAGGGCGATCGAATTCTCAGGGTGGAAGCGCGATGAGGATCGCGCGACTGCTGGTCGCTCTGGCGGCCCTCGGGTGCTCACGCCCCTTGCCGCCCCTCGGAGGAGTTCCCGCGCCGGACCGCGCGTTGCCGGCTCTCCGCCTCGCGGAAGGCCATCGACAGATAACCTTCAAATGGGAATACGAGGAAGGCGACATCGCGGCACGCGGCGACGGTGCCGTGCGCACGGCGTTTCCGGATAGCGCTCGCCTCGATTTTTTCCTCGGTGGCGGCATGGGAGCCGGATCGGCGGTGTTGATCGGCGACAGTCTCCGCGCCCCACGACGAGACCTGGTCCAGAAATATCTTCCGCCAATTCCTTTGCTCTGGGCGGCGCTCGGCCGGCTCGCGATACCCGCGCGGCGTGACACGGTAGTGCGGATTGACGGCGAGCGGCTTCGCGCGGATGTGGGCAATCCGCCCGAATGGAGAGTGACGATACAGGGCGATACGCTCGTCGGGCTGGACCACGTTTCGAAGGGAAACATCACCGAAACGTTGTCCCGTCGGGGAGCCGGTGTCGTAACCTATGAGGCGCCGGGGGCGCGCCGCCGCCTGAGATTGACGATACTGCGGGATGCAATTGGATCTTTCGATGCGTCGATCTGGAGCTTATAGTCTTGTCCTGCTGCTGGGACTGATTGGCTGCATCCCCTACGGATTCGCCGGTGGAGGACTACCCTCACACGTAAGGACGGTCGCTATCGTTCCTTTCGAGAATCAGACCGCCACGCCTGAGCTGCCGCGGGAGCTCACCGATGCCCTCCGCATCCGGCTGCACGACCGGCTCGGACTCCGCGAGGCTTCCGAGGGCAAGGCAAGCGCGCTGGTTCGAGGAACGATTCAGCGCTACGAAACCGACATCCCGATCGGCTTCAGCGCGGCCAACCGCCGCGCGACCAGCGCAATGCGGATGTTGCACCTCGTAGTCGACATCGAGATGGTGGACCAGGTGACCGGTAAGACACTCTGGCAGCGCAAGAATCTTCAGGCCGAAGGCCAGTACGCAGAGCAGGGCGAGGCAGGCGGTAGGAAGCAGGCGATCGACCGGATCGTAAACGACCTGGTCGAGGGGGCGCAGTCGCAATGGTGAGGCAGAGGGGTGCGAGCTCGCTCGGTTGTCTCATTCCTTTATTGCTCGTCGCTGTCGTCGCCTACTTCGGCTTCCCGGCTGCCGAGGCATACTTCCGGTTCTATCAGTACAAGGATGCAATGGGTCAGGAAGCACGCTTCGCGAGCACTGTGACGGATGAGCACATCAAAAAGAGACTGG
>JBDSRC010000285.1:0-5086 GCA_039929505.1 Gemmatimonadaceae bacterium | reverse complement strand
TCCCGCACTTCGTCGCCATCACCCAGCCTTATGATGCTCTTGAAGTTGTTCTGAACTATTCCGAGGTGATCCCGGTGATAGTTGATGTCGGTCGGCAGGAGCAGCGTGTCGCGCCGGCCCATGATGCGCTGCTTGCTCAGGTCCGGCGCTCGCCAGTAGACTTCCAGTCCTAGCTCGTCCGCCTTCACGATTTTCGGCGGCTCGGTGAACCCTTCCCCAAACTGCGCGAGGAAAGTCAGGTAGCCGTGCGCCGACGCTTTGTAGTCGACCAGGGCCGTGTCGGCGAGCTGGCTGGCGCGCCGCTCCGTCGCGCGCTCCACCAGTGACCGCGTGCGCGGATCGTTCCACGCCTGCGCGGTGACCGGTTTGCTTGCGATGAACGTCGCGGCGAAGGCCGCAATCACACGCGCTGAGGCGAGACTCGAATTCATGGGTGTAAGTTAGGTGGGCGGATGAGTCTCGACCAATTCAAGCAGCTGGCCAAACAAGCGGGACTCGTTCCCGTCTGGCGCGATTGTTTGCTCGACACCGACACCCCCGTGACTGCGTTCGCCAAGCTGAGACGGGGACCGTTCGCGTTTCTGCTGGAGTCGGCCCCGGCGGGGGGAGAGACCTGGTCGCGATACACGTTCATGGGAACCGAGCCGCGATGCGCGTGGCGCCTCAGCGCGGGAACCGTGGAAGACTGGACCGAGGATCGCGGGTGGCACAATCCGAGAACGCTTGAGGATCCGCTCGCTGATCTCGCCCGTCTCATCGACGCCGCGCAGCCGGCGGACGTTCCCGAGGTCGGGCAGTTCTGGGGTGGCGCCGTCGGGTTCTTCAGCTACGACGTTGTGCGACTGATCGAAGAGCTTCCGGTTCGCGCGAAACCCTCGCTCGGAACTCCCGACGCGCTTTTCGTTTTCACGAGATCGCTTGTGATTCTCGACAATCTTCACGGCCGCGCGCGGATCGTCATCTCCGTGCCGATCCCGAGCGGTGCTCGAGAGCGCGAGCTCGACGCGCTCTACGCTCAGGCGAACACCGAGCTCGAGGAGATACTTGCACGACTACATGCTCCCTCCGCATTGAGGCCGCTGCCGACGCGGGCTCGTGCCTCGCGCGTCGAAGAACGCTCGAGTTACGAGCGCGGCAGCTTCGTCGCGGATGTAGAGCGCATCCGCGAATACATCCGCGCGGGCGACTGCTTTCAGGTGCTGCTCTCACGGAGAATCGATGTTCCTCTGGCTTTCAACCCGTCCGACCTCTACCGGGCGCTCCGAGCCGTGAATCCGTCGCCCTACATGTTCCACCTGGTCCTCGATGGGATGGAGATCGTCGGCAGCTCGCCCGAGCTTTTGGTGCGCGTTTCGGACACACGCGTCACTCTACGGCCGATCGCGGGTACGCGCCGGCGCAGCGCAACCGCGGACGGGGACGCGCAGCTTTCCGAGGAGCTGCTCGCCGACGCCAAGGAACGCGCCGAACACGTCATGCTCGTCGACCTCGGCCGGAACGACCTCGGCAGAGTAGCGGAATTCGGAACCGTACAGGTGACTGAGTTCATGAAAGTCGAGAAGTTCTCGCACGTGCTCCACATCGTCAGTCAGGTCGAGGGCAGGTTGAGACCCGGACTTTCCGGGCTCGACGTCTTTCGCGCCGCGTTTCCCGCCGGCACGATGACCGGCGCACCGAAGGTGCGGGCAATGGAGATCATCGACGAGCTGGAGCCGGTTGCGCGCGGGCCATACGCAGGAGCCGTCGGGTACATCGCGGCCGGCGGAAAGAGAATGGACCTCGCTATCACGATCCGGACGTGCATCATTGCCGATGGAAAGGCGTCTGTCCAGGCGGGCGCGGGAATCGTCGCCGATTCGGTTGGTGAGCGTGAGTGGGAAGAGACGTGCGGCAAGGCCGAAGCGCTTCTAAGCGCGATTGCTTCGGTCAGTCGTCCCGCTTCCTCATCACAGACTGCGCAATGATCGGGATCTCAATCTCGTCCTACGACCGCTTCAAGGTCGGGGACGCGCACGTTCTCGCGGCAAAGTCGTGCGTGGCGGGTATCCGCGCCGCTCTCGAGCACCAGTCGCTGTACGAGTACGCGCAGCGACAGCCCGACGCCAAGCCACTCATGGGGCGCGCGCCGGTTTTCGCGGTGACCCTGCCGGACGGATGCGGTCGGGCCGTGGTACGGCACAGCATGCGCGGCGGCTGGATGGCGAAGCTGAGCCGGGATGTGTTCTTTCTCCCCACCCGCGGCTTGAGAGAGCTCGTTACATCGCTGCGGCTGCGCGCCCTGGGAGTCAGCACTCCTGAAGTTCTTGCCTACGTTTCGTACCCGACTGCCTGGGCATTCCGCCGCACCGACGTGGCGACCCGGGAGATACCGAACGGTCATGACCTTTCAGTTGTGCTGGAGAAGGTCACCGATCTGCCGCACCGCAAGATGGTGTTGGACGCGACCGCGAAGCTTCTGCACGCGCTGACACATGCGGGTGCCCACCACCAGGATCTCAATCTCAAGAACATCCTGATGACCGCTGGAGAAGGTGAAGGACTGGACGCGCACGTGCTCGATGTTGATAGAGTGCAATTTCACTCGCCGGGCTCGCCGCTGGTCGCGAAAGCGAATCTCGACCGTTTGATTCGTTCACTGAGGAAACGGCGCGACACTGAAGGTCTTCCCTTCTCCGCGGAGGACGAAGAGTACCTTCGTCTCCATGAAGGCGGCGAGTGAGTAGCGGAATCGCGCACGTTCCCGATCGCATTTGCATCGTGATGATGAGCGCCGTCGGGGATGCGGTGCACGTGCTGCCGGTGATCAACGCGCTCAAGCGCGCAAATCCCGCGACGACCATCACCTGGGTCCTGCAGCCCGGAGCGGCCGCGCTCGTCCGTGGACACCGCTCCGTGGACGAGATCGTCCTGTTCGACCGCACAAAGGGGTTGAACGCCTTCACCGAAATCCGCGATCAGTTGGCAAGCCGGACGTTCGACCTCGTCATCAACCTTCAGGTCTATCTCAAGGCGGGAATAGTCACCGGGTTCACGCGGGCACCCATTAAGCTCGGCTTCGACCGGGCTCGCGCCCGTGACTTCAACTGGCTCTTCACCAACCGGAAGATTGTCGCGCGGCCGATGCAGCACGTGCAGAACCAGTACTTCGAGTTTCTCACCGAGCTGGGCGTCCCGCCGCATCCCGTCGTCTGGGACCTGGGTCCGTGGGAGGGTGAGCGCGAGTGGCAGCGTACCTTCGCATCCTCTATCGACCGGCCGATCGCCTCGATCGTCGTCGGCACCAGCAAGCCGGAGAAGGACTGGATCCCGGAGCGCTGGGCTGAGGTGGCTGATGCGCTACACGACGACTTCGGAATGAAGGTGGTGCTGGTTGGAGGAAAGTCGGAGCGGGAAGTCGCCGCCGAGCGGACGGTGATGGAGCGCGCGAGAACGAAGCCGCGCTCGGAGCTGGGAAGCGGGCTGCGAAAGCTCGTTTCAATTCTCGACGCGTCGTCGCTTGTGTTGTCCCCGGACACGGGTCCCCTTCACATGAGCGTCGCGCTCGACCGGCCAGTCATCAGCCTCATGGGCTACACGAATCCCAGGCGAACCGGGCCATACCGCCGATTCCACGATCTGATTGTCGACGCCTACGGTAATCCTGGCGAAGACTATCCAATCTCAATGGAAAATCGTCCTGGAAGGATGAAGAGGATCGAGACCCGCGACGTTCTGAAGAAGGTGGAGCTGTGGCGCGATCGCTACGCGAGTGTGAGGAGCCTATGACACCGGGTAAGACTCCGGGGATCAAAAGTCCGATTCGGGATCAGACATCGTCGGGAGGGGTTGTCTACCGCCGCGACGCGAACAGCGGTCAGCTGGAAGTAGCGATCATCTCCGTTGGGCCGCAGCGCCGCTGGCAGCTGCCAAAGGGACTGGTCGACCCGGGCGAGAAACCGGAAGCGACCGCGGTTCGCGAAGCGCGCGAGGAAGCAGGGGTCGATACTCGCGTCACTGCTCACATCGAGACCATCGAGTACTGGTACGCCGGCCTCGAGCGCGGAATCCGGGTGCGCTTTCACAAGCACGTGCACTTCTATCTCCTCGAGTACGTGAGTGGTGATACCCGCGATCACGACGCTGAAGTGAATGAGGCGCGCTGGGTTCCGATCGATGAGGCGGCCAGCCAGCTTGCCTTCGAAGGGGAGCGGCGAGTGGTGGAACAAGCGGGAGCTCTGTTACGGGCAGCCCCGCAGTAGCCGCTGACACCGACTCCTCTCGGGGTCAGCTCAGGGTGACGTCGCCGAAAGCGTACTTCACCCCCACTTCTTTGAGCAGCGACACCAGCAGGACGAGAGGAAGACCCATTACCGCGAAGTAATCGCCCTCGATTCGCTCCACGATCGTCGCACCGTACCCCTGGATCCCATACGCGCCCGCTTTGTCCATCGGCTCGCCGGTCGCGATATATGCGTCGATCTCGTCGTCGCTCAGCTTCCGGAACGTCACCGATACCTTCTCGACCGCGGACGCGATCGCCTCGCCCCGCGCCACCGCGACGGCGGTGACAACGGTGTGCTCGCGCCCGCTCAGCAGCCTCAACATCGATCCGGCATCGACGCTGTTGGCCGGCTTGCCGAGGATCTTCTTGTCGATGAGGACGATCGTGTCCGCCCCGATCGCGACCGACCCCGGGTCGCGACTGGCAATCGCGCCGGCTTTCTCACGCGCCAGTCGCTCGGCATGCTTCGTTGGCGACTCGCGTCCGCGAATGCTCTCGTCGATGTTTGCCGGAATCACCTCGTGCCTGATTCCGATCAGCTCGAGCAGATCGTGCCGCCGCGGCGACGACGATGCGAGAATCACGCGCGGCGCGCTCATCGCTCGAGCCAGAGCGTCACCGGCCCATCGTTCACCAACTCGACTTCCATCATCGCGCCGAATTCGCCGGTCTCCACCCGGAGCCCTCGCTCGCGCAGCGCCGCGACGAAGCGCTCGTACAGCGGGATTGCGACCTCGGGTCGCGCGGCATCGATGAAGCTCGGCCGCTTGCCCTTGTCAGCGTTTCCGTAAAGGGTGAACTGGGACACCACCAGGACGGACCCGC
>JBDSRC010000284.1:0-3011 GCA_039929505.1 Gemmatimonadaceae bacterium | reverse complement strand
GGATCGCGGGCGGCTACGGCGAGCATTACATGCTGATCGCCCTGACCGTCGGCATCGCGCTGCTCGGCGTCGTGACCTTCGGTTCCGTCGCCGGTGCGATGCTGCCGTTCATCATGAAGCGCATCGGATTCGATCCGGCGAGCGCGAGCGCGCCCTTCGTCGCTACGCTGGTCGATGTCTCGGGCCTCACGCTGTACTTCTACGTCGCGCTACTCCTGCTGCGCGGAACGCTCCTTTAGGGTCAGGAACAGAATGAGGGCGACTCTTTCGAGCCGCCCTCTTTCTTTCCAGCCTGCCTGTGTAACTACGCGATGAACGGAGTGACGATGGCTGTCACCTGGTCCTTGGTCAGTCGAGAAATCGATTACCAGCGCCGGTCCACTGCCGGCAGGCGCCCCAAACTGGGGTCCGGTCGGATCGTTGTCATCGCAGCTCGTGAGCATGCTGGGCAGGAACACCACTGCACCGCCAATGCCCATGAGCTTGAGGAAATTCCGCCGGGTTTTTCCGTCCAGCAACTGTTCCGTGCTCGATATCACCATCGTTTTATTGCCCATCTGTGCTACCTCCTGTTTGCATTAGCATCACGCCGCCATCACGATCATTAGGGGGACGAGAGTTGGCACGAGGGGGGCCGCGGAGGAGCGTGGCGCGGCCGATTGGCGAGATTCGTCCAGGGAGATGCAGCAGAATCGGAATGGCGTCGGCTGCTGCTGCACGTGGCGGGCTTCGAGCGGCCGTCAGCTCTGCCGGACGCCGGGTTGATTCGCCAATTATTTTTCAGGTGTTCAGCTCGATTCCCGCGGAAAAAAACGATGCCGGTTCGAAAACGCGCCGCAGTAGCCGCAATTCTGAGAGACCGTATCGAGCGTGCGCTCGGCACGGGAGCGCTGGTTCGCGGGGACCGTCTCCCTGGTACGAGGGAGACTGGACTGGAGCTGAGCGTCGATCCCCGGGTGTTTGCCGCTGCCTACACGGATCTGGCGGATGAAGGGCTCGTCGAGCTGAGACCTCGGTCGGGGGTTTATGTCGCCCGACAAACCGTCGAATCATCAGGCGAACGGCGCCCGCCCGTGAAGTGGCTAGTGGACATTTTCGCCGAGGGTGTGGCACAGGGGTTCTCGACCAGAGATCTCTGCGACCACCTCCGTGAAGCCGCCCTTGCCCCGAGAGTTAGGTTCGCCTAACTTATAATTGCGTCACTACATACTCTGGGGTTGTCTGAGCCACATGCGAAACTCTTTTCTCTTCCTCTTTCTGGCCGCAACGGGACCATTGACTGCACAGGGTCCGGTCCCCGCACCCGAGCGCGACACACCGAGCCCAATCGAAGACAACAGCTTCCTCGTTGAGGAAGCCTACAACCAGGAGCGCGGGATCGTCCAACACGCCAATACATTCTCCCGGTCCAGAGGGAGTGCGGCATGGACGTACACCTTCACTCAGGAGTGGCCGGTGGGCGGGCAGAGAAACCAGCTCAGTTACACTCTACCGCTTGCCCGCAACGACGATCCCGCCGAAGAAACAGCGGGGATCGGGGACATCGCCCTGAATTATCGGTACCAGATCGGCGGCGGCGAGGGCCCCCGGCTCGCTTTTGCACCCCGTGCGACGCTCCTCCTGCCCACTGGTTCCAGCCGGCGCGGGCTCGGCTCAGGAGGAACCGGCTTCCAGATCAATCTTCCATTGAGCGCTAAGCTTTCGCCTGGCTTCGTAGCGCATTCCAACGCTGGTCTCACCTACACGCCCCGCGCCCGCGACACTTTCGGGAACGTCGCCGCGGCCCGCAGCTACACTCTCGGGCAAAGCATCATCTGGCTCACGCATCCCAAGCTGAACCTGATGCTCGAGAGCACCTGGACAGCATCGCATGATGTTTCCGGCGCGGGACAGACCCAGCGCAGCACCGAGTTTCTGCTGTCTCCCGGAGTGCGCGGCGCGATCGACTTCGCCTCCGGTCTTCAGATCGTCCCGGGAATCGCGTTTCCGTTTGATGTTGGCGCTTCCCGCGGAGAGCGGGGAGTGTACTTCTACCTCAGCTTCGAGCATTCCTTTCTCGGGCAGTCACCCTGAACCGCGCATCCGTACTTCTGTTTGTAGCGGAAGAAAGCTGGCCCGCCTAGCTTAGTTGCGACGCGGGCGGTATCGCCGCGGGTGGCAGTCACCCTCCGCAGGAGACGCACACCATGAACACCACGGCTCAGAAGCTCGCAGTAGTTTTCGGCGTCGTTTTCATCCTTATCGCGATCGCAGGTTTTATCGCCCCCGGCGGCATGGCGATGCAGCCGACCGATCCAGCGACTTCGGCCCAGGCCCTCGGGATGTTCCCGGTCAACTTGCTCCACAACATCGTGCACCTGCTGTTCGGATTGTGGAGTCTGGCGGCGTCGCGGAGCTGGGCGGGATCGTCATCGTTTTTCAGGACCGGCGGAATCATTTACGCGGTGCTGACGGTCTGCGGCTTCTTCTTCCCTGATGGATTGGGACTCGTACCGCTAGGCGGGAATGACATCTGGCTGCACGCGGTACTCGCGGTGGTGATGCTGGGGATCGGGTTTACGTCGAAAGAGGGACCGAGACCGGCCGTCATTTAGTCTGCTGTCTTGCTGCCGCGTGTTGAGTGTACCGTTTTCACCTTATGCGTTCACATAAGGCCGTTGGCGAACGCTTAACGGTCAACGCGAAAAGCGTAAACTCAAAACGCGGCCGTTGTTTCAGGTTAGCTCTTCGCGCCCGCGGTCGCGGGAATTGAATCGCTGGGAATCGCGGCGCTCCCACCCCCGGGCCGGCGCTTCGTTTTGTCGAAGTCCGCGACACTGGAGACGATGCCCTGCTCGAGCCACGCATGCTCGCCACGCAGAACTTCCATCGCCAGCTTGTAAATCGCCGGATCGTTGGGCCCGAACAGGTTGTCGAACAACACTTTGATCCGCTCGCGCGCCTCGAGGCAGAAGACGTTGGCTAGCGAGACGGCCTCCGGCCTTCCCTGCTTCTCCAGCATCCGCGCGCGC
>JBDSRC010000283.1:0-5941 GCA_039929505.1 Gemmatimonadaceae bacterium | reverse complement strand
TTGCGCTCGATTGACTCGGGCTTTTCGATTGCGTGCGCCGCCATCGTCGCCTGCGTCGAGCGTCCGGAGAATGGGAGGGACCCGGTGAGGAGCTCGTATCCCATCACGCCAAAGGCGTAGATGTCGGCCCGATGATCGATGGCGGGGTCCGCCGTCGCCTGCTCTGGAGCCATGTATGCCGGCGTCCCGAGCGTCACACCCAGGCCAGTCAGCGTCAGACTTCCCGGGGCCCTGCTGGATTCGCTCAAGGCTTTGGCGACGCCGAAATCGGTGACTAGCGCGAACTCATCGGTGAGCATGACGTTGTCGGGTTTGATGTCCCGATGAACCACGCCGTGCTTGTGCGCGTAGCTGAGCGCGCTCGCCACTTCACGGAGAATCCGCACGGCTTCCGGAACCGGAAATTCTCCCACGCGCGAGAGCCGGGCACGCAACGACTCCCCTTCCACGAATGGCATGGTAAAGTACGGCATGCCATTCACCTCTCCCGAGGAAAGGAGCGGAACGATATGCGGATGCTGGAGCTTCGCCGCGAACTGAATCTCCCTGCGAAAGCGGTCGGCGCTCACCTCCGCCGCGACTTCCGGCGGGAGGATCTTGATCACTACTTCCCGGCCAAGCTGCCGGTCCATTGCCACGAAGACGCGACTCATCCCCCCACCGGTGAGCTCGCGCGCGAAGGTGTAGCTGTCGCCGAGCGCGCGTTCGAGAGTCGCCCGGAGGTCCGTCACGAATTACACCCGGTGTTCAACCGAGGGTACATTGGCGGTCGTCTAGTGATGCGCAGGTCCGGGAACACCCAGCGGACCGGCCGCGCCAGTGCTGCTGAACGCCACCACCACACGCGCCTCCTGTTCACCAGGATTCATTCCGCTGATGGTTGTTCCCGCCGGCATTACGATGAAATCCCCCACGCCAATATCGAAGGGTTTTCCATTGAGCAGCAGCGAAATCCGCCCCTGCTGTACGATGAAGGTCTCGTCGTAAAAGGGATGATGGTGCTCGGCGATTCTGGCATTGGCGGCGAGTCGCAGGACCTGAGTGACGGTGCGTGCACTCTCGTAGACTGTCGTCCTGGTTACGGCGCTCGCCGCGGGAGTAGCACCCACGGATGCGTTGAGGACCCTGATCTCACTCGGCGCCCGCGGCGTTACGGGAACCGTGCTCGCCGTCGTACACGCCGCCGTGCAAATGAGAGCAGCGAGCATTGGAATCCGCATTGAGCCGTCCATGGAGAGAGGTTACGGAGAAGAGGCGCCGCACCGGCGGGATCTGCGCCAATGGGGATGGTCGATAGCTTAGCAAAGTTGACGACGGGCTATTCCCTGCGACAGAGGCAATAGAGGAACGACTGCTCGGAGCCGGCTGGTGTCCGATGGTCCTCGTGCGCGCTGGTGAGCATGCGGAAGGTGGAGCCGAACTCCGAGTGAAGCGACTCAGCCGAGTAGCGGACGACCGGCAGCCCACTACAAGTCGCGGGGCCGTCCTCGGCGAACGTTGCTACGAGAACGTAGCCACCGGGCCGCACCGCGCGCTGCACCTGCCCGACGTAAACTCTCCGATCCTCTGGATCGGTGAGGAAATGGAAAACGGCGCGGTCGTGCCATACTGCGTAGGCGCTCTCTTCGAATCGAGCGGCTCGAATGTCCGCCGCAATCCAGCGTACTCCCGGCGCGCCGCTGCCAAGGCGGCTCCGCGATATCTCGAGCGCGGTCTCCGAGACGTCGAGCACAGTGAGGTTGCTGTAGCCAGAGGCAAGCAGATCGTCGACGAGTACCGAAGCCCCGGCTCCGACATCGATGATGGGAGCCGAGCGATCCGGCGCGAAACGCGTAATCAGCTCGAGAGATTGTACAGCCTCCGGCTGGAACCAGCTTACGGCATGAACATCCTTCGTTTGATAGACAGTCTCCCAATGCTTCTTTTGATCCATTCATCCTCCCGCGCTTCACTATTTCAGGCCGGAGTCTCGACGCTTTGTGCCTGTGACACTCTACGGCCCCGGGTGCCCGACGTAAAGGACCAAGAGTACATTCGCGCGTACCAGGAAATGATGTACGGCGCTGACAAGCACGATCCTGCGGTCGCGGCGATGTGGGCCGGATTGCTCCAGCGCTATTGCGCGCTCGATACCCTCAGTATGGTGCTAATCCTCGAGCACTGGCGCCGCCAGGTCGGGCTCGCATAAGCGACCCGAGAATTGCCCTTCCGGCGGACGTCCGGCGTCATCAACCGCGGTAGTCTTCCGTTGCAGTCCACATCTTGACACCCCCCGACGCCCGGGGATAAAACCTGAGACCGTTCACCCGTCCAGACCTTCTGCCAGAACCTCCCACATGCGCCGCTTTCACCCCGCCCGCTCGCTCGCCGTCATTTCTATAGTAGCAGTCGTCGCCTCAGCACCCGGACTGCCCGCACAGAACCCCTCCCCGCCGACCGCCAAGGTCATCGCCCGAATCGACACCCTTCACGGCGACATCCGCACCGATAACTACTTCTGGCTCCGCGAGAAAACCAACCCCGAGGTTATCGCCTACCTCCAGCAGGAAAACGCGTACACCGCGACCAGAATGAAGCACACCGAAGCCCTCCAACAGAAGCTCTACGACGAGATGCTCGGCCGCATCAAGGAGACCGACCTCTCGGTCCCCTACCGCGACAACGGCTACTGGTACTACACCCGCACCGAGAAGGGTAAGTCCTACCAGATCCGCCTCCGCAAAAAGGGTAGCCTCGATGCGCCAGAAGAAATCATCCTCGACGAGAATGCCCTCGCCGCCGGGAAAAAATTCTCGCAGCTCGGCGACTGGGCGGTGAGCCCCGGCGGGTCGCGATTCGCCTATCTGCACGACACCACCGCCCTCCGACTCTTCACTCTCTACGTCAAGGACCTCCGCACGGGAAAACTGCTCGCCGATTCGCTTTCCAACATCGTCCCGTCCATCGCCTGGGCGAATGACACCATCCTCTTCTACCAGACCGCTGACTCGGCTCGCCGGTCCAACGCGGTATGGCGGCACGTGCTCGGCACGCCGAAATCCACCGATGTCAAGGTGTTCCAGGACGACGATGTCCTCAACAACGTCGGCGTCAGCCGCTCAAAGAGCGGCAGGTACATCTACATCTCCGACGACGGATTCACGTCATCGGAATGGCGGATGATTCCCACTGCCACCCCGACCGCGGCACCGCAGGTGATGGTCCGGCGAAAGCCCGACGTCGAGTACCAGATCGATGATATCGACGGCGCCTTCCTCATGGTCACCAACGACGGCGCCCGGAACTTCAAGATTCAGCGCCTCCGCACCCACGCCCTCGGCACCGGGAAATGGGTCAACTGGATCGCCCACACCGATTCTGTCTTAATCGAGTTCCTGACGCCCTTCAGGAACAATGTCGTCGTCGTCGAGCGTTCGGGCGGACTGCGCCGGCTTCGTGTCGTCGATCTCAAGAACAAAGGCGTCCACTACATCACCTTCCCCGAAGCGGCGTACGCGGTGAGCCCCACCCAGAACGCCGAGTTCGACACCCGGACCCTTAGGTTCGCGTATTCGTCGATGACCACGCCGCCATCCACCTTCGATTACGACATGGCCACCAGGCGGCGCGAGCTGAAGAAGCGGCTCGAGGTTCCGGGATTCGATGCGACTAAGTACGAGGTCAAGCGCTTCATGGTCCTGGCCCGCGACGGCGCGCGCGTGCCGGTCTCGATGATCGTCCTCAAGGGATGGAAGCCGGATGGAACGCGCCCCCTGCTCCTCTACGCCTACGGATCGTATGGCTCGACCACCGAGGCAGGATTCAATTCGGGCGTGCTGAGCCTGGTCGACCGCGGCTTTGCCTACGCGATAGCACACATCAGGGGCGGACAGGAGATGGGCCGCGCGTGGTACGACGAAGGCAAGATGATGAAGAAGATGAACACCTTCAACGACTTCATCGACGTCGCGCAGTATCTCGTCGACAACAAGTACACGAGCAGGGACAGGCTCGTCGCGCAGGGCGGCAGCGCCGGCGGCCTGCTCATGGGCGCCATCACCAACATGCGTCCCGATCTCTTCCGCGCAGTGGTGGCGGATGTGGCGTTCGTCGATGTCATCAACACGATGATGGACGCTTCGATCCCCCTCACCGCGCAGGAATGGCAGCAGTGGGGCAATCCCCGCATCAAGGAGCAGTACCTCTACATGAAGGCGTACTCGCCCTACGACAACGTCGAGCGCAAGGCATACCCGTGGCTCCTGGCGACGACCTCGCTCAACGACTCGCAGGTCGGCTACTGGGAGCCCGCCAAGTGGGTGGCAAAGCTGCGCGCGATGAAGACGGACACCAATCCGCTTTACATCAAGATCAACATGGCCGGCGGGCACGGGGGAAGCTCGGGCCGGTACGATGTGCTGCGGGAGAGGGCGTTCCGGTACGCGTTCATTCTCGATGCCGTCGGGCTAACTACGAACTGATGACGACCGGCCGGTGGCTGTCGGCGGGCCGGCCGTGGGCTGCGCGGTTTTCCTGAAAAACAATTGCGGCACGGCCTTGGTCTGGCCGGGGTAACGCGGTTTCTGTACGTTAGTTTATGACCTCACTCGGAGTCCCGGCATTTAACCTCCAGCAACATCTGGAGCGCGGACTCTCCGGGCGCTACTCGATCGAGCGCCAGCTGGGTGAGGGTGGGATGGCCGCGCGAGCACGTCGCGCATGACACCTAGATCGTTTTATGTCTCCGCCGCCGCGGCGTGTGTAATGGTGGCGGCGGTCTGTTCTCCCGCCGGTTCGCAGGGGTATCCCTTCAGTCAGAGAGGGACGGTAACCCAGAACGTCGCCTTCACCAGGATCTCCGTATCGTACGGTCGTCCCGTGGCGCGGGGCCGCGCTCTGTTCGGTGCGCTCATTCCGTGGAACGCCATCTGGCACCCGGGAGCGGATTCAGCGACGCGGGTCAGGTTCAATCACGACGTGCTGGTCGAGGGGAAGCCGCTCCGCGCCGGAGTGTATTCGCTCTGGCTGATCCCGCGCGAGAGCGCGCCGTGGACTGTCATTTTCAGCCGGGCGGCGCACGTCTTTCATTTACCGTATCCCGGCAGCAGGTCCGATGCGCTGCGCATCGACGTGACGCCGGAACAGGTCTCGAGTATGGAGTCGTTCGCGATCTACTTTCCGGTGGTGCTGCGCGATGACGCGGTGATGAGACTTCATTGGGGTACGACGGCGGTCCCGATAAGGATCAAGGCGCCGTTCCTGCCGCAGCGGTAATTGAGCAGCCAGGCTCCGCCGCGTGGGCCTGCGCACAGAACGCCGGCTTGGGCACTATTGACTAGTCTGACTAGATTAAGTAACTTACGGCATGCGTGACACCTATTCCCTGTACGAGGCGAAGGCCAAACTATCGGCGATCATCCGCAAAGTGCGGGAGGGACGCCCGGTGGTCGTCACCCTGCACGGCGAGCCCGTGGCTGAGATCCGCTCGATTCCCTCCCCCCGCGGCGGCCTTGGCCCTCGCATGGAACAGCTCGTGGAGCGGGGCATCATCCTCCGGCCGGTGGTCGGCGCCTCGAAGCCGCGGCAAACCGTGAGACGACCGGGCGCGCTCAAGCGCTTCCTCGACGATCGCGACCAGTGAAGGTCGCTTATGTAGACACGTCCTGTCTGGTGGCCGTGATCTTCGGCGAGAGTGGCGCCTCGGCGCTCAAGCGGCGTCTCAAATCATTCGATGAGCTGGTGTCGGCCAATCTCCTCGAGGCCGAGCTGCGCGCCACCTTCGTGCGCGAACGAATTCCCATCACCAGCGCCCTTCCCGTCCCGGTTTCGTGGGTCCTGCCCGATCGTCCCCTGACCGAGGAGATTGCTCGTGTTCTGGGTGCGGGCTACGTACGCGGAGCGGACTGTTGGCACCTCGCCACCGCGCTGTATCTGGCCGAGGAGCCACAGGCCATCAGTTTCG
>JBDSRC010000282.1:0-5679 GCA_039929505.1 Gemmatimonadaceae bacterium | reverse complement strand
CTGAACCAGTACCGTCCTCGGTCCGCACAGTCAGCGTGTAATTCGCGTTGGTGGCGCGGCTGTACGCGAACAGTCCCTTGTTGTTGCCGAGCGCGGTGGAGCTCGCGTTGACGATGATGAAGCCTGCTGCCTTGAGATCACCTGCTTTGCGGGCCGGCTCGAGTGCGGTAAGCGCAGCGCGCGCGCGGGCGTCCGGCGAGAGATTGGCGGTTGAATCGAAGTAGCCATTCACCGGCACGTAGGTCTGCGACCCGAGTGCTGGCATATTTTCCGGATCATCGGGAGAAAGCCTGGCGAGAGCCTCCGACTGCTCGACGGTGCGGCGCAGCGACGCATCCGACAGATCGTTGGTCACCGCGACCGCGTGCTTGTTTCCGAAAGTGCTCTGAATGGCCACCTGCGAATTCACCACGCCGCCTGACGTGGACATCTGATTGGCGGCGAAGCGCAGATCAGCCTGGTAGCCGCTGTTGATGTTGACCGAGATTTCGTCGGCCTTCGACATCGCAACGATTTTCGCGATCAGGGCCTGGGCCTCCGCTCTCGGCATCACGGCACCTTCGGGAATGAAAGCCGCCGCCTTTTCGAGGAGACGCTTCGGCGCTCCTCTTGATTCTTCTGAGCGGCTCATGCCTTCCTCCCGGTGTTGATCACGTTGATGTTACGGAACCGGCTCGGCGGACAGCCGTGGCTGACCGCGTTCGACTGACCCGGTTGTCCCTTGCCGTCGTTGAATGTCGAGCCGAGCATGTAGCTCTTCTGCCCGCCGATCATGTCCATTGAGTTCCAGAACTCGGGAGTGCGTATCTGGTACGCGACATCCTTGAGCTGGCC
The DNA here is from genome assembly GCA_039929505.1 of Gemmatimonadaceae bacterium. Lineage (GTDB taxonomy): Bacteria > Gemmatimonadota > Gemmatimonadetes > Gemmatimonadales > Gemmatimonadaceae > UBA4720. The sequence goes on along the minus strand of JBDSRC010000282.1, from coordinate 4,845 downwards.
GACGATCTTGCCACCCTTGATCTCGTGGAAGACCTGGCCGCCGAACTGCGCGTTGTAGCGCTGCTGGTCGATCGAGAACGAGCCGTTGCCGACGATCGCGATGCCTCTGTCGGTGGCGGCAATGATGTCATTCCAGCCGATGTCCTTGTCGCCCGGCAGGAGCGACACGTTCGGCATTCTCTGGAACTGCACCGTGCCCCACGAGTCCCCGTTGGAGCAGCCGTGTGATCGCGTCGGCCGCCCCTGCGAGTCGTACCACCACTTGAGCCAGTTCGCCTGCTCGCGAGTGGTCTGGTAATCGTTGAAGATTCCATTCTTGACGATGAGGAAATTATCCGGCTTCACGCCCTCGTCGTCGTAGCCGATGGTCGCGCATGCACCTTCCTGCGACCGGTCGCCCTGCACGTTCATGAACTCGGGCCCGTACTTGAGCTTGCCGAGCACTTTGTCCGGAGGCGCGAGGAAGCTGGTGCCGGCGTAATTCGCCTCGTAGCCCAGTGCGCGATCGAGCTCGGTCGGGTGGCCGATACTCTCGTGGATGGTGAGCCAGAGGTGATCCGGGTGGAGAACCAGGTCATAGCGACCGACTTCGACGGGCTTGGCGGTAAGCTTCTGAGCCGCCTCCTCGCCCCACTTGCCGGCGTTACCGACGATGTCCTGCTCGAGCACGTATTCCCAGCCCCGGCCCGCGGGTTGGACGACGCTGCCTCGTGTCTGGAAATCAGAGTTGTCGGCTGCGACCGCCGTGATGTTGAACGGGACGGAAACGCGCACGATCGTCTGCGAGATCACCGAGCCCTCGGTCGACGCGAAGCTGCGATCCTCCTTCACGAACGCGAGTCCCGAGTTCACGAAGCGTACTCCCTTCACCTTCATCGCCTGGGCGTTCGCCTTGAGAAGCAGATCGGCGCGCTGCTCGATGGGAATGGTGAATGGGTCGATCGTAAACGAGCTCTTCCAGGTGACGTTCGCGTGTCTCTCGACCGGTGCGAGGTCGACAGGCTGGCCGCGGGCGATTCGATTTGCCTTGGCGATCGCGACGGCCTCTCTCGCCGCGGCGGCGACGGCGTCCGGGGTAAGTGTCTTGGTCGCTCCGAATCCCCACGTCCCGTCGACGAGCGCGCGGACGCCGGCGCCGATACTGTCGGTATCCGCCGTCTGCACTATCTGCTGCTCGCGCGTGAACACGAAGCTTTGCCGGTATCGCCCAATTCGCACGTCGGAGTAGCTGGCGCCGGCGGACTTGGCCGTATTGATGGCAGTCATCATGAGGGCGCGGATGGTATCGTCCTGCGGCATCTCGACCGGCCGCGGCGGGACCAGACCTGCGAACGCCATACGGGGTGAGAGCGCGCTGGCGGCGGCGAGTCCCGCCGCCGCGATACCGCTCTCCCTGAGGAAATCACGACGTGATTTTTTCATGGTTCTGGAATGAGGTAGGCGGCTAATATCGGGAGCGGTACCGCCCCTCGCAATCGGTTACTTTTCCGGCACTATGTCTCTTCAATCGGTATCGGCAAAGTTTCACGGCTCACGCGAAGATCTGCTTGCGGCGGCCGCCCGTCTCAGGACGGAGGTGGGGAAGAGGATCGTCGGGCAGGAGGCGGTGATCGAAGAGATCCTGATGGCGCTCCTCGCCGGTGGCCACGCCCTTCTGGTGGGTGTGCCGGGGCTCGCCAAGACCCTCATGATCCGCAGCGTCTCCGAGGCTATGGACCTCGAGTTCAAGCGGATTCAGTTCACTCCCGACCTGGTGCCAAGCGACATCACGGGCACCGAGATCATGGAGGAGGACACTGCAACCGGGTCGCGGTCTTTCCGGTTCGTGCGTGGACCGGTGTTCGCCAACATTCTGCTCGCCGACGAGATCAATCGGGCGCCGCCGCGTACGCAGGCGGCGCTGCTCGAGGCGATGCAGGAGCACCGGGTCACGGCGGCCGGTGAGACAATGAATTTACCAGATCCATTCTTTGTATTGGCGACGCAGAATCCGATCGAGCAGGAGGGGACTTATCCGCTGCCAGAGGCGCAGCTCGACCGGTTTCTGTTCGACGTTCGCATCGGGTATCCGGATGAGAACGCGGAGGTAGGAATTCTGCGCGCGACCACCGGTGCCGATCCCGAGCCGTTGGTTCCGGTAATAAGCGGCGAAGCGACACGCGCGCTCCAGAGAATGGTGCGTGACATTCCTGCCGCCGAGCCGGCGCTGCGGTTCGCCGCGCAGCTTGTGCGTGCGACGCGGCCGGGAGAACCCGACGCTGGGGAAATGATCACGAAGTACGTTCGCTGGGGTGCGGGGCCGCGGGCGGGACAGGCATTGATACTCGGCGCCAAGGCGCACGCTCTCCTCGCGGGGCGGTTTGCGGTTTCGCCTGCCGACATTCTGCGCGTCGCGCGTCCGGTGCTCCGGCATCGCGTGCTGCCAAACTTTGCCGCGGAGGCGAAGGGAGTGACGGCCGAGCAGATCATCGATCGCCTCCTCGAGGACGTGAAGCCGCCGAAGAGCGACATCAAGCTGTAGGAGAAGACAGGCGATGGCTGCCGAGCTGGTTGATTCCTACGATGAGTACGCGCCGCTGCTCGACGCGGTGCGCGGCATCCGCTGGCCCGCGCGCTCGGCCGTACGTGGCGGAATTCCCGGCGCGCATTCTTCGCGGCTGCGTGGAATCTCTGCTGAGTTCACCGAGTATCGGCCGTATCGTCAGGGCGACGATCTCAGGCGGATAGACTGGAAGCTGTTCGCTCGCAGCGACCGGGCTTTCATCCGGCTTTCGAACGACCGCGCCATTCTGCCGACGATGATTGTCCTCGACGCCAGCGCGTCGATGGCGTTCCCCCTGGGTGCGAACGCCAAGTGGGCGCTCGCGGCGCAGCTCGGCGTTGGGCTCGGCGCTGTCGCGCGGAACAGCGGTGACCCGGTCGGGCTCGTGATTGCCGGCGAGGAGCCGTTGCTGTTGCCGCCCCGGATGCGGCGGAGCGTGACGCACGACATCATGCGCGCCGTTGCGGCGACGATGCCTGGTGGTGACGCGCCTCTCTCACCCTCCGTATCGATAGCGGCGCAGACCGGTGGCCGGCTGGTGATAGTGACCGACTTCCTTGGTGACGCCGAGGAGCTGCTGGCGGTTGCGAGCAGGTGGGTGACGGGAGGGAGAGAGGTGCACGCGGTGCATGTCATCGCGCGTGAGGAGATAGATCCATCTCGAGACGCCGCGACCGTGTCCGATCCTGAAGCCCCTTCAGTGCGTCGCGCTCTCACGGGCGCCACTCGCGACCGATACCTCGAAGCCTTCACGGCGTGGCGCGAGCGAATCGCGCACGACTTCTCCGACGCCGGAGTTACGTATGCGACCGCGGTGGTCGGCGAGGAGACACCTGAGCATCTGATTAGGCGCGTAACTGCGCCGCGTGGGATGTCGGCAACGGCATGACATTCCTCGCGCCGGGATTCCTCTACGCCTCGTTTGCCGTCGCGGCTGCGATAGTTGCGCTCCACTTCATTGTGACGCGCCAGCCGCGGGCAGCGATTCTTCCTACCGCGCGGTTCGTTCCCGACACGCAGGCAACCGCTGTCGCGACTGCGCCGCGGCCGACCGATGTGCCGCTGATGCTCCTGCGCGTGCTGCTCATTGTCGCGGCAGGGGCGGGATTGGCCAGACCGGTTCTCACGCCATCGCGCCAAGCGAGCGTGCGCGTCATTCTGGTTGACGTCTCCCGCTCGGCGCGCGACTCGACCGGGATGCGCGACACCGTGCGGGCGCTCTACCGCGAGGGCGACGCGGTGGTGCTATTCGATTCGTCCACGCGATTGCTCGCGGGAGATCCTGGCGATTCGCTCGGCGCCCTGAGGCCTTCGGCGAGGAAAGGGAATGTCAGCGCCGCCTTGATCGCCGCGCTCCGCGCTGGAAGCAGTCTCCGCGATCGAGCTGACAGCATGGAGCTTGTGATCGTTTCGCCATTCGCGAAGGAGGAGCTCGACGCGGCGACTGACACTATCAGAACGTTGTGGCCGGGAAGCGCGAGACTCGTGAGAGTCCCTTCATTGGTTCAGGGACCACCTGCCGTGCCGGGAGGCTTGGCATTCAGAGGTGACACGAGCGATGCGTTCTCAGTAAGCGCTGAACTGGCGCGAAAGCTCCCAACGGCGCGCAGCGTCGTCGATCGGAGAGACGTATCGACGGATCGTCTTGTGACGCCGGCGACCTCAGGAAACGTTGAATCAGCGCGAGCCGAGGCAATCGTCGAATGGCCTAGGTCCGCTCGACCGCGCGGCGCTGTTCGGCGCGCTGTGGTGGATACGATCGGCGGGGTGATGGCGATGGCGAATCAGGCGATCGTGATTGCGGCGTTTGAACGGAGATGGTCTTATCCACCCGACTCGGTACGCGGTGCGGAAGTGATTGCGCGATGGGCGGATGGTGATCCGGCCGGGATCGAGCGTGCTGATGGTGCGGGGTGTGTCCGATCGATTGCGATTCCCGTAACACCGGTGGGCGATTTCGTCATTAGGACTGAATTCGTCCGCTTCGTGGCGGCGCTATCCGGAGCGTGTGTCGCGCGCACGTCGTTGATCCCCGCGGATCCGGACATCGTCGCAAGGCTAGCGGGGAAGGGCGGACTCGCTCCACGCTCGGCATTCAAGCCGCGCACCGACGTGCGCTCCGATCTGGCGCCGTGGCTGCTGGCGCTCGCGCTTGCGTTAGCGATCGCCGAGGTGCTCGTCCGGCGTCGAAGTCCGAAGAAAAGATCAGTTGACGCCAACGCAGACCGCTCAGGATCAGGCGAGGCGCGCGCCGCATGACGGCGGTCGAGAAAGTTCGGCGCACCCAGCGGGTGCTCGGCGCC
>JBDSRC010000281.1:0-2683 GCA_039929505.1 Gemmatimonadaceae bacterium | reverse complement strand
TACGCGGCCCCGCGCCCGTCACCTTCGCCGTCAGCGCCTGCGGGAAGGTGCGGATGTAGGTGTTATACGTCTGCACTGCCCCGTTGTAGTCGTTGCGCGACGTCGCGATCCGATTCTCCGTTCCCGCAAGCTCGTCCTGCAGCCGCAGAAAGCCCTGGTCCGCCTTCAGCTGCGGATACGCCTCGGCGATCGCGATCAGGCGACCAAGTGCTCCGGTGAGCTGGGCGTTGGCTGTCGCCATCTGCGCCGGATCACCCGACTGGATCGCGCCGGCCAGACCCGCCCGCGCGTTCGCGACGTTCGTGAACACCGCTTCCTCGTGCTGCGCGTAGCCTTTGACCGTCTGGACCAGGTTCGGCACGAGGTCGGCGCGACGCTGAAGCTGTACCGAGATCTGCTGCTTCGCGGCACCGGCCTGCTCGTCCAGCTGCTGGATCCTGTTGTAGCCGCAACCCGTCAGAGCGAGCGGAGCAAGCGCGAGCAACATGCGAATCTTCATTTGGCGAATCCTCGATTGATTTTCGATTTCCTGGAACTCGATCTAATCTAGTGCCTGAAGGCATTCAGATAAGTTACCAGCCGCTCCATGGCTCCCAGGTACTGCTCCAGGATCGCCTCGGCGCCGTCCCTCGGAATCTTCTCCGTTCCGCGGACGTGACGAATCACCCTCAGGAACGGCTCGGGCGGGAATCCCGCGCGCGCGGCCAGGCTCCTCGTCAGCTCCTCGTAATCCGGCGACGGCACATCTCCCTGGAGGCGCGACACACCGCGGAAGATCACCATCAGCGTGCTCAAGCTCTTCTCGAGGAGCTCGAGCTGGAGCTTGCGGTCCCCACCCGCACCCATCGTCGCCTGACGGAGGTGAAGCAGCGCGCCCATGGTCTGCTGCTCGACCTCGAGCCTGAGGTCGGCGGGATTCACCTTTATTCCAACGAGCGGATCTTCGCCGAACAACACGCGGTGCCGTTCGAGTATGTCGGCGTACTCCATCGGAAAGATGTCTGCCGACGATTTCCACTCTTTCGAAGTGAAAGTCATCGGCGGAGGATTTCCATCGTCCGCCCACGCCTTCGACACCGCCGCGACCGCCCGCAACCTTTCGAGCGGCAGCGCATCGACGACGACGAGCACGTTGTAGTCCGACTTCCTGGTGTGCTCGCCGGCGACTGCGGATCCGAACAGCACCACGCTGCGGAGGCCTTCGGCGTAAGCAAGCTGCAACTGTTTCACGAGCTCGTCAAGTTTCATTTTGTGGTCCCGAGTTTCTGCACACCAATGCACGATCAACTAAGCGTCTTGACGCGCAGTTCGTCCGTTCGAATGACAATCCGAAAGTCATCACCAGCTGGATCCTCCCCCACCACCACCAAATCCACCCCCACCTCCAAATCCACCAAATCCCCCTCCGCCTCCGAACCCTCCACCTCCGAACCCTCCGCCGCCCCAACCCCCTCTGCCGCCTCCGCTGCCGAAGCCTCCGGTCGGAATGATGATCGGAAATGGAAGACAGCCGGGCCCGCCACATCCGCCACGGCGCCCCTTCTTTCGCCTGCCGCTGCTGAGCAGCATCAGAATCACGATGAAGATGAGGAAGATGACCTGCGGGGGAATTCCGCCACGTTCACCCGACGGGAAGTCGACGTTCCTCGAGGGCATCGGAGGCGGCGCGAGCGCGGTGTCGATCGTGAAGTTGAACTCACGCGCAAACCGCTCCGCCGTCCGAAGCGTCACCAGCTCGAGGCCGGTGCTGTAGTCCCGCTCCATGAACGCGGGAGTCGCCTCGCGGCAGATCGTGCCGGACGTGCCGTCAGTTACAAAGCCCTCGGCGCCATACCCGGTCGCGATGAAGCACCGCCCGCGACCATCCTTCGCCGTCTCTTTCGGCACAACCAGGATTACGGTGCCGGCGTTCCGTGTGGGATCACCGGGATCGCCGGTTCCGCCGACTTTCCACTGCCGTCCGATCTGAAGCGCAACCTCCTGCACGTCGCGACCGCTCAGGTCGCTCAGCGTCACGACAGCGATCTCGCCCCGCGACTTGGCGCGGACGTCGGCGGCTATTTGCTCGATCCGCCGCTCCGCCTCGGGCGAGATGACGTTCGCAAAATCGCTAACGAGACCGGTCGGCTCGGGGATCTGAATCCCCGTCTGGAGGAAGAGAAGGACACCCGCGTACAACACGGCAGACTTCATCGTAGGAAACAAGCCCATCAGCACCGTGTTGAAGATCTATCCTCCGCCCTTGATTTAGTCTTACCGGGAAGAAGTATTTAGCGGATGCTGCCAACACAAGTCAACCGCGCCGCCACGTTCTCCGCCCTCTTCGCGCTCTGTGTCGCCTGCGCTCCCGCCGGAACGAACGGCCGCAATACGGAAAGCGCGACAGCCGGAACGACACCGGCTCCCGCCGCCATCGCGACGATCGCGGCGCCGCAGGATTCGAATATCACTCTCGCCGACCTCGCGCGGACCGACGGCAGTGCCAGCGCCCCAGTGTGGGTGATCATCGCGAGCGATTTCCAGTGTCCGTACTGCAAGGAGTGGCACGACGTCACATACCCGGCGCTTCACAACGAGTTCGTGAAAACCGGAAAAGTGCGCGTCGCCTACGTCAACTTTCCTCTCGCGATGCACGCTCAGGCCTGGCCCTCAGCCGAAGCCGCGATGTGCGCCGGAGCGCAGG
>JBDSRC010000280.1:0-3069 GCA_039929505.1 Gemmatimonadaceae bacterium | reverse complement strand
TGAGGTAGGGATGGTTCCAGACGAAGAGACCGACCGATGCGATCATCGTCAGCTCCGCAACGTTGGCGACGGCATTGGTCACGGGCTCGGGCGACGCATCCACCGCGTAGCGGAGACCCAGCTTGGTTCCGTGTGTGGCAGCAGCGAAGCTGCCTCCAAGGAGAACCGCAGGCAGAACGAGCAGCGGGTCGAGACTGTAGACCGTCGCCGCGGCCATAACCGCTGCCGCGGGGGGGCGCACCAGAGTCTGCACTGTTTCCCAAACGCTGGCGAAGCCCGGCACAAGAGTAATCAGGAACTCGATCGCGTAGAGCGATCCCGCGATTCCGATGATCCATGGATTGCCGACGATGTCGAGGCCCGCCGGCAGGTGGTCGATCCAACCCTGCCGCTGCGCGACACCAAGCACCGCGATCGTCGCCGGGACATTAATGCCGGCGGCGTAAGCGACACCTAGCGCCTGAGCGAGAACGCCGAAAGAGTCCATAGCGGCTCAGCGGGCAGAGTCCGTGCCCGTTGAGCCTGCGTTAATCAGGGGCGGGTGATGGTCGCCGGTTGAGCGCGGACGTGGAGATTGTGATTCACGCGAAGGCCGTACGCGCCGCTGGTCGGAAGTCCCGCTGCCGCCACCGCTCCAGCGCGCTGGCCGTTGACGAGGAAGCGAACAGAATCAGGGGTTACCTGAATTCCAAGGCGGTACGATCCCTGGCCCGAGGCGTTGGCCGTCGGAACCGCGGCGTTCTTCTGCCACGCCAGCACATTCCTCGTTTTGTCGCCCTCACGCACCCGCGCCATCATCTCGCCGGTGCCACGCGCGAGGAAATACAGATACTGCTGGTTTGGTCCAGCGAGGTCGTTTCCACCGACGAATATCCCATAGGCCTCGGGGTGAGCGGGTGCCGCAAGCTGCTCGATCGTGGTGCTGGCGGTGTACGATCCGCTCGCGGAATCACCCGGACGGTAAAGGATGTGGGCCGGGCCCGTTGTCACATCCCAGCCGTTGCCGCTCACCGCGTATTTCGCGGCGCTGAGCTGCTGATCGGCCCGGTCGGTTCTCCCGACGTAGCCGGTCGGTACGCCCGTCCCGCCAATTGCGGCGACGTCGGGGTCGGCGGACATCGCCGGGGCGGTCGTGTCCGCGCCGGAGGCAACGGCATCCGGATCCTTCTCGGCCGGCGAACAAGATACGGCCGCGAACGAAACTGCGAGGACTGCCAGGACTGCACGCATCGGTTGTCTCCAGAGATCGGGTACGACCAGAATATACGCGTTAAGGCTTAGCGGTCTGCTGTTTCCTGCGGCTCGTTTCGGCCGTAGCTATTCGTTCGGCGGCGGTTTTCAGCGCCTCCTGAATCACATCCGAGTTCTCGGCCACGACCTTCTGAGCGGTTATGGCGAACCCGGTAGCGACCTGGACAGCTGCCGCACGCAGCTGCGGATCGTTGGCGATCCGGAGCGCCAGCGCCTGCACGGCCTTGGCGAGCTCGTCGAGAGACTTCTGAAGCTCCGGTGACGACTTCAGCTCGAGGGAATCGCTCAGGAGTATTGTCGAAGATGCCTTGGGCGTGGCCTTACCCGTAGTCGTTTGCGCCGCGAGAGGAACCGCGGTGGCGAATGCAGCCATCACAACGATGGATCGAATGAGTCGCATGATTTGCGAATGAGAGTTGGACGGCCAGGTGGCCGGCGACGTTAGATACACCACAGTATACTCATAGGTCGTTCCCGAACAGCTCATCCGGAACAGCTCATCCGGAACAGCCCGTCCCGTTTGCAACCAACGGCGTGTCTGCTGCGTAAAGTGAGAGTGTTCGAAGTGCGCGCCGAAGAACGGTGCGACGCGACGATTCCAACCTTGTAGCCCCGGGGCGGGTCTAAAGTCCGGACGACCGAATGCGGCCAAGTCGCCCGTCCCTGGAATCGAAACAGAAACCCAAGGAACTCTAGATGCTGACACGCCCGTCCGTCTCGGTAAGCGTCCGCGCCCTCCTTTGCGCGCTCTCGCTTGCTCTCCCCGCTGGGGCTCAACAGACAACCTTGTCCCAGAATGATCCGCGTCCGATCGCCCATGCCGCCGAGCGCCAGGGGGATGTATCGATCGACGGCCGCGTCGATGAAGCTGCCTGGGCGACCGCCACGCCAATCACCGAATTTCTCCAGCAGGCCCCCGACGAAGGGAAGCCGGCGAGTGAAAAGACCGAGCTACGCGTTCTCTACGACGAAACAGCGATTTACATCGGCGCCCGGATGTTCGATTCGCAGGGCGCGGCGGGTGTAAGGGCGGCGTTGACCCGACGCGATCAGCTCATGAACGGGAATAACTCGCTCACCTCCGACAGAATCGCCGTGGTGTTCGACACCTTCCGCGACAAAAACGGCCAGCGGTGGTTCGAGCTGAATCCGCTCGGGGTCAAGGGCGACCACCAGGACGGCGACGCGTCGTATGACCCCGTGTGGCAAGGTGCGGCCACCATCGATTCCCTTGGTTGGAGCGCTGAGTTCCGCATCCCGTACTCGCAGCTTCGATTCTCCCGGGAGAAGCAGCAGACATGGGGAATGCAGATCTGGCGAACCATCGATCGCCGGAACGAGGAAGACATGTGGGCTTTCTGGCGGTTGAACGAGTTCGGTGGCCCCGCCTACTTTGGCACGCTCGAGGGGATCACCGTGGCCTCCGCCCCAAGACAAATGGAATTCGTGCCTTACATCACCTCCCGGAGCAAGATCGAGAAGGCGAGGCCCGGCGATCCGTTTCATTCCAACAATGAGATGAGGCACCGAGTTGGGGGAGATCTCAAGGTCAACCTGACCTCCAACCTGACTCTCGACGCAACCGTCAACCCCGACTTCGGGCAGGTCGAGGTCGATCCGGCGGTCGTGAATCTCTCGGTATTCGAGACGACCTTCAACGAGAAGCGCCCATTCTTCGTTTCGAATTCGGATAGCTTCTCGTTCGGCAGCTCCAACTGCTTTTTCTGCCGCAATAATCCGGGCCTGACCCCCGTTTACACGAGAAGAATCGGCCGCTCTCCCCAACTCGCCGGGCTAGTCTCAGGCCGTTCGGAGTTC
>JBDSRC010000279.1:0-3083 GCA_039929505.1 Gemmatimonadaceae bacterium | reverse complement strand
TGATCGCGGTAGATCGCGAGCAATCCGTCACATCCATCGGCGCACGCGATGCCGAGGCGATGGTTCGCGCGCTCGGCGTCGCGACGCATCCGCTTCGAATGCATCGCCGCCCTCGGGAAATTCCCTGCCTCCATCGCCGCTTCGCACACCGCCGGCAGGAGCCATTGGAGCGACCACACCACGTAGCCGGTGCGATCGGCGATGCCAAGCCCGGCCTCGAGGATGCGTACTGCTTCGCGAGGCTCGCCATTCACCAGATGGTAGGAAGCCATCCCCAAATGGGCCGGCACGACGGACGGGACATCGACCGCGCGATTCGCGTCGTCTTCCGGGTGCTTGTCGCCGCCGGCAAGCTTCCAGGCGAGGTCGAAATACTCCTTTGCCTTTTCCTTCTGTCCCCGCCACAGGTGAATCAGGCCTGACCAGACATAGAGGCGCGGCAACAGGGTGCGCTGATTGAGCTTCTTCGCCTGTGGGATCGTTCGTTCGGCGATCTCGAGCGCTCGATCCCAATCCCCCGTTCCTGAATCGTATTGAACGCGTAGCTCGGCGGACCACAGCGGCAGGAGCGGCGAGCGCATTTGCTCCGCGAGACGATCACTTTCATCGAGATGCTTCACCACATCGGGTGCATTGCCGGCCACGCCTCCAAGCAACGCGAGGCCCCAGTGGGCGGTCCATTCCAGCATCAGCTGGTTCCCTGCTCTGGCGTATGACAGCGACTGATGCCCGTGAGTGCGCGCCAGATCGAGCGGACCAGTCCAGGCATACAGAAGAAGCAGAGCACGGTGCGCGCGAGCGAGCAGCGCGGCGTTGTCTACTCCGCTGGCCGCGGCGGCGGTGAGGGCCGTCTCGACTTCTGCCTGCGCCTCGCTCAGTCGCCCAAGGTCCTGCAGAACTATTCCCTTTGCCAGGTGCAGGCGGACGCTCAGCGCGGCGGCGCGTGGAGTAGTTGCCGCGACCAGGCCCGCATCATAATGGTCGAGTGCTTCGGCATACTTGCCGCTCCAGTAACAGGCAAGTCCCATCCGGTGCTCGATGCCGGCCAGCTCGCTTTTCTCACCGGCGGCCAGCGCTTCCGTCCGTGCTCGATCCCAGAGCTGCATCGCAATCTCGTATTCGCCGAGGCGCTGGCGCGCGCGTGCAAGGCTCGCGAGGATCTGCTTTGCCGACGCATCGGGGTTCCCCTCCCTGTCGACGTGCTCGAGCGCGGCGGTCAGGTAGTTCGCTGCCTCGCGGTTCGCGTACTTCTCGAGCGCGGTACGTCCGGCAGCGGTGAGATAGGTCACGGCTTTGCGCGCGAGCTGATGGGAGTGCGCGCGCGAGAAATGGAGAGCCAGCTCGTCGGCGTGACCGGGCGCTTCCTGACCGTAGAACTCCTCCAGCGCTTCCGCGATCGTGCCGTGGAGGAGGCGCGCACGCGCCTGGCCCAGCTCGGCGTAGATGACCTGCTGCAGCAGCGGATGCGTGAAGTCATAACAGATGCTGTCGGCGCTTCCGGTCTCGACGAATACGCGTTGCTTGAGCAGCTCATCGAGCGCCCCAACTATCTCCTGCTCGGAGAGGCGCGACACCCGCGACAGCGTTTCATATGGCGCGCGCGTGCCGATCACTGCCGCGAGGCTCGCGACTGTTCTCGCGTTCGGCGACAGTCTGTCCAGTCGTGCCTTTATCACATCGCGAATCGTCGGCGGCAAATGGAGAGTCTCCATCTCCCATCCGGTCCACCTTCCCTCGCGCTCGGCGAGGTCCCCGGACTCGACGAGGAACTTGAGCGTTTCCTCCACGAAGAACGGGTTGCCGCGGGTGGAACGATAAAGAAGCGTCGAGAAATGGCGCGTCGACATCCGGTCAGCCCCGAACATCTGGCGGACGATGGCGTCGGTTTCGTCGGGCGAGAGCGGGTCGAGCCGTTGTACCGTCAACACACCGAGGCGCACCAGCGACTGCTCGGTGCTGCGGAGCACGCCGTTCGATGCGCCTTCGGCTTCGTTGTACGTTCCGAGCAGCAGGATCCTGTGCGTCTCGAGTTGCCGCGCCACAAAATGAAACAGCTCGAGCGACGACGCATCCGCCCACTGGAGATTCTCGAGCAGGATGAGGAGCGGCTGCTTCGCCGCGAGCCGGCCGAGGAACTGTGTGAAATTCCACAGCAAGCGCGCCTTTATCTCCGCCGGATCACCATCGCTCGCCGATCGTCTCCCCGCCGCTTCGGTTACGAGCGCGGGAAAGAGATACCCTAGCTCCGCGCCGCCTCCCCTCGTCAGGATCGAGAGCGCGGACGGGTCGAGCTTGCGCAGCAGCGGGAGCAGCGCGTCGGAGAACAGCGCGTACGGAACGCCAGTCTCGACGGGGTAGGCGCGACCCACAGCAATGGTCCAACCCTGTTTCGTGGCACGCTCGGCAACCGCGGACGCGAGCCGCGTCTTGCCGACACCGCCTTCGCCAACGATGAACACGGAGCGCCCCGCACCCCGTGCCGATTCATCCATCGATCGGGAGAGCAGAGCGAGCTCGGCGCTCCGCCCGACAAGAGGCGCTTCGTCACGGCCTGGCATTCAGGCCTAATGTACGGGCGGTTTTTTTTTCGAGCTAGATACTCATGCCTCGTCCCACCGGTCGGCCGAAGCCTGGGCGCTCGCTCTCCACTCCCGGGTCCACGACCTGAACCGCGATTCCTTCGGATCTCTGATGATCCCCACCACGAAGCGGACTCGCATTGGAGACTCCAGCATTCTGCTGAAGATGACGGTGCCGCGGCCTGACAGCGACGTGCCCGGAACCTCGAAGCTGATCCTCCTGCCCGGAGCTACTGGAGTCTCCATGAGCAGTCTCGCACCGCGCTGACTGACGTCCTCGAGAAGCGCGAGGCCGGCTTCGGCTGGGTCTTCGCCATTTTCCTCGACCGACACTTCCGCCGGCAGCTGCACCTGGAACCGGCGCTCGCCCCTGATATTTCCGAACACCTCGGCGGCACGAATGAAGAGATTCGTCGACTGGCGGTACTGCATGCGCAGCATCGGTATGGCGTGGTGCGCGCAGTGCAGCTCGATGGCGTCGCGCGTCTCGAGCGGAAGCTGATC
>JBDSRC010000278.1:0-3812 GCA_039929505.1 Gemmatimonadaceae bacterium | reverse complement strand
TTGAAGCTGTACTCCCCGCACTTTGGGCAGGGGTGGCCCCGCGCTATCCGCTCGGCGCGGGGCTGGGTGATCGGCGCCAAATATCAGTCCTGCTTCTTGGCCGGATTGAACAGGGACGGTGAGGAAGTCGGGCTTTCGTCCGGACGAGCAGCAGTCTTGTTGATCAGCTCGCGTAATCCCCCGATCGCGCCCATGACTCCGGCGGCTTCGGCCGGCAGGAAGATCGTTGAGTTCTTGCCCTGTGCGAGCGTCGGCAGCGCTTCGAGGTACTTCATGCCCAGGAGATACATGGCGGCCTGACCCTCGGGGAGCGCGCTGCCGATCTTGGTAATGGCCTCTGCCTCCGCCTCCGCCATCGCCAATCTCGCTTCGGCCAGGCCTTTCGCGCGCAGGACTGAAGCGTCGCGCTCGCCCTCGGCACGGCGAACCTGCGATTCGCGGACACCCTCCGCCTCGAGAATCGCCGCTCTCTTTCCCGCTTCGGCGTTCGTTACGGCGGCGCGCCTTTCACGTTCCGCGCGCATCTGGAGCTCCATGGACTGCTGGATGTCCCGCGGCGGCTCGATCGACTGCAGCTCGACGCGAGTGACATCGACGCCCCAGCCGATCGATGCTTCCTCGATGACCTCACGCATGCGCTGATTGATGACGTCGCGGCTGCCGAGCGTGGAGTCGAGCTCCATCTCGCCGACGATGTTGCGAAGGGTCGTGCGCGTGAGCGTCTCGAGTGCGTAAGGGAGATTCTGCACGGAGTACGTCGCCTTCTGCGGATCGGCGACGCGATAGTAGATGACAGCGTCGATGTCGATCGTGACGTTGTCCTTGGTGATCACCGGCTGGCTCGGGAAGTTGAGTACCTGCTCGCGCAGGTCGATCCGCGCGGTATGTCCGGACGTCACGCGCTTGAGACCGGTGACATCACTCTCGAAGTAGCGAACGTCGATGGTGCGGGGAAGCTCGACGAACGGAATCAGGACGTTGAACCCCGAGCGGGCGAGGCGGTGGAATCTGCCCAGACGCTCGATGACCATGACCTCTGCCTGGCCGACGACCTTGAACGATTTGGTCCCGATCAGAATTCCGAGGACAACGATCACTCCCAACAGTATCAAGCCGAGCATTTAACCCCCTTGGAGACCAATGGATATTAACGGAAAAGGCCACGCTCGCGAGAGCGGGGCCTTCCGGAACACAGGCAAACTGCCCGAAAGGACTGCGACTACTTTTTACGCGCTTCCGCCAAAACCGGCTGCTGCTGGGCGAGAACGAAGAGATCGTGCTGCGACTGACTCTGCTTCATTGCCTGCAACGCGCGGGACAGCTGGAGGTCGTCGGGAATGCTGCGGCGGCGAGCGGTCGAATCACCAAAAGCCAGCCGCGAGACGGTGGCGCCGAGCAGGCGATCGATCTCGGGAGCGGCAAGGTCGTACTGCACGCGATCGACGATTACACCTTTGCCCTGCAGACGGCGATAGAACTCCTCACGCCAGGTCGCGGGTACGGGGAACCCCGGACGCACGGTCCTCTTCAGCTCGATCGCGTAGTCCATCAGTGTCGCTCTCACATCGGCCGTCTTGGGAGCGAAGGCGTTGAACACCTTCTGCTCCGCGGTGGTGAGCGTATCGGGACGCACGATGATGTCGGGAGTGATCGCACCGCCGCCATAGACAGTCCGTCCGGCGTCGGACTTGAAGGCTGGACGCGAGCGCCTGACGGAATCGGTCTCGAGCGAATCCGGCATCACTTCGACGAACTCACCGCTCGGAAGAAGCTTCCGCTCTTTCTGAATCGAGCGGCCATTCGGCGTATACCACTTCGCGGTGGTCATCTTGAGCGCGTAGCCACCCTCGAGAGGGAACACCGACTGCACAAGTCCCTTCCCGAAAGAAGTCGTTCCCATGATCAGAGCGCGGTCGTGATCCTGCAGCGCACCGGCAACGATCTCAGAAGCCGAAGCACTTCTGCCATCGGTAAGAATGATGAGGGGAATGGTAGGCGCTATCGGCTCATTGCTCGCCGCGAATCGCTGGTTCTCGCCGTTGCGGCCGCGGATGCTCGAGATCTGCTGTCCCTTCTGGAGGAAGAGATTGCTGACGCTCAGAGACTGATCGAGGATGCCGCCCGGATTTCCGCGCAGATCGAGGATGAGCCCCTTGGCACCTTCGCGACTGAGACGCTTTACCGAAGACTCGATCTCATCTCTAGCGCTCTCGTTGAACTGGAGCAACGGGATGTAGCCGACCTTCCCATCGAGCATGATGGCATAGGGAACGGCCGGGATCGTGATGACCGCGCGGGTAAAGGTGATCGGAATCAGCTCCGTCACCCCGGCGCGCGAGAACTTGACCAGAACCTTGCTACCGGGACGGCCCTTGAGCGCGTCAGAAGTCTGCGAGACTGTCCAACCCCGGATGTTGACGGTGTCGACGAAGTTGATCCGGTCGCCTTCCTGGACCCCTGCCTGTTCGGCGGGAGTATGCGGGAAGACCCGCTGGACGGTGATGAACCCCTGCGTTTCGGCGATCTCCATTCCGATGCCGGCGTAGCGACCGTTCGTCTGGGCGTTGAAGGCGGACAGCTCTTTCGGCGACAGGAGCGCGCTGTATGGATCGTTGAGCTCGCGGACGAGGCCCCGGGCGGCTTTCTCATAAAGTGTTGCGGCATCGACGGTATCGACGAAGCGGATCGAGACAATGTTGAGCACCTGGTCGAGCAGACGGGCACCTTGCTGGGTGCTCTGCTGCTGAAAGACGAAGCCTCCCGCCAGGATCGGGATGAAGGCGAGGCCAACGAGAACGCTTTTGGGGGATCTGGACATTCAGGTCTGATGGATATTGGGGATATGCCTAACCTACTAGATACGCCCCGCAGTGGGCAGTGTTCCTTGACGCTCAAAACGGTGGCGGGTTACGGCGAATTCACGCGGCTCGGGAAGCGAGAACGTAGTCGACGAGCCAGTCGCGATTCAGCTGCCTGAAGGTCGCATCCCGGAGCAGGCCGGCGGCCAGGAGCATCTCGTGGGCGGGCTGAAGCACCCGCTGCAGGTGGGACGGGTAGCGCTGGGTGAGGGGCAGCTGGGCGGCCAGCGAAATCAGCGGAACCCGCCACGTCACCATTCCCTCTTCTCTCGCGACTTCGAGCAGCCGATACAGCCGCCGGGCGACAGGATTGGTCAGGGACATATAGTGGGCCGCGGACAAAGTGACTATGTGTCCCGCGGCAATGTTCGCCCGGATGAACGGCGAGATCGTCACGCGGGCGTCGCCGGGCTCGGAGGCGGTGAGAACCGGAAACAGCGTGAACTGCTCGCGCTCAGCCAGTCGCCGACGCGCGATCGCGACCGCGGAGAGGATGGTGAACTGTGCTTCTATCGGCTGACCCTCCCCGGCTGCAATGTAGACCCCACTCGATTCAAGGGTTGTTCTCTCAAGTCTCGTCAGCGCCGAACGCAACTGTTCGTAGGTTCTGCCATCCACCCGGCGCCCGATGGAGCGAAGAAAGGCATGCAATGTGAATGTGACGACACCGTCTTCGGGAAATCCTGCCTCGTGATACCGGTGCAGGAGCTCGATGTAGACGTCCTGGTCGAAAGTGCCCGGGAGCCGGTCGCCTGGTGTGGGCAGCACGCGCCACCTGCCGCCGCTTTCAGGCGAAAATGAGATTGCCGAGTCCTCGGCGGAGTCGCTCAGTCGGAAAACAGGGAGCGACTCCAACGACCGGTCGAGGACGATAGCTCGCGTCGCGATCCTCCGACGGGCCACGTAGGTCATACAGTGAGAATATCCCATTGATCAAGTACATCGCAATCGCGG
>JBDSRC010000277.1:0-10072 GCA_039929505.1 Gemmatimonadaceae bacterium | reverse complement strand
GAGAACGGTCAACCGCGTGTGCGACCGCGCGACGGAAGCGAACGTCCTGCAGCATCGGCCGCTCGAGATTGAATCCGATCGTCGTGATGCAGTTGCTCCCTCCGGAATACCCGGGAGTCTGCACGACGCGGAACCGCGGATCCTCACGCAGGCGCGGCCGCTCAGGACCGGGTACGCCGAATAGGAAGTCTACTTCGCCGGCCTCGAGCGCAATGACCTGGGTGCCAGCATCCGGAATTACGCGAAAAACGATATCGGATATTTCCGGCGGGCCGCGAAAGTAATCCTTGTTGGCGGCGTATCTGATCTCGCTGCCGGACCGATACGAGACGAAGCGGTAAGGGCCCGTCCCGATCGGCGCAGAGTTGGCCGGATTGCGCAGAGGATCAGTGCCCGCGAAGACATGCATCGGCATGATGGGCGCCTCTTCGATGTCGACCTGCTGGAGGAGTGGCGCATAAGGCCTGCGAAACCGAAACTCCACGGTATGGTCGTCGGGCATGTCGACACTGACCAATTTTGAGCTGAGAGAAGCTCGCGTCCGCGAATGCAGCTTCAACAGAAGCTGCTCGAACGTGAACTTGACGTCGGCGGAGGTGAAAGTCCGGCCATCGTGCCAACGCACATCGCGGCGAAGGTGGAAGCGGTAAAGCAAGCCTCCGCCTTCGATCTCCCACCGCTCGGCCAGCTCCGGAAGCGGCTTGTTCTCCTCATCCAGCGCAACGAGGCCATTGTAAAGGAGGCCAGCGACGGTGTGAACACCGCCGTTCGTTGTGATCGCGCTGTTCAGGTGGCCTGGATCGGTGCTGAGCGCGACGACGAACGCTCGGCTGCCGCCCTGCCGCGGTTCCGCCGTGCAGGCGCCCACACTTAAGCACAGCACTGCGAGGGGCAGCGCGATCCAGTCGCTGCGCACGTTCGCGGTTGGATCCGGCCGCCTCAGTCTACCGTCCAGGGTGCTCAACGCGCGGAATATACGCCTCGAGCGCTATGGCGGCGGCCCCACCCGCCGGACATGTTTGGTTCTTATGTGTCTGGCCATTCCGGGCAGGATCGTCGAATTCGTTCCCGCTGAGCCCCACCTTGCCGTTGTCGAGGTCGGCAAAGTGCGGCGCCGCGTCAATGTGGACCTGCTTCGCGCGGACGGGCTCGCCCTCGATGATTGGGTGCTCATCCACGTTGGCTTCGCGATGGTCAAGATCGGCGTCGCCGAGGCCGACGAGCAGATGCGGCTACTCGCGCTCTTGGGCGAGGACAAGCAGGCGCTGGACGAGCTGGAAGGCTATCGATTCGAATGACCTGCCGCGCGCGCGCCGGCTCATTCAAGCTTCAAGAGGAGGCGGCATCATGAAGTTCGTCGACGAGTTCCGCGACCCGAAACTCATTCGCCAGGCGGCGCAGGAGATCCGGCGTCTCGCCCGGCCCGACCGACACTATCGCCTCATGGAGGTGTGTGGCGGTCACACGCACGCCATATACCGGTTCGGGCTCGAAGACATTCTCCCCGACAATATTGAGCTCGTTCACGGCCCCGGCTGCCCGGTGTGCGTCCTGCCCATGGGCCGGGTCGACGATGGACTCTCCCTCGCAACCAAACAGGGCGTCATTCTCGCCGCGTTCGGGGATATGATGCGCGTGCCGGGGCGGACCGGGAGCC
Source organism: Gemmatimonadaceae bacterium (assembly GCA_039929505.1). Classification (GTDB taxonomy): domain Bacteria; phylum Gemmatimonadota; class Gemmatimonadetes; order Gemmatimonadales; family Gemmatimonadaceae; genus UBA4720. Next base: position 8,415 of record JBDSRC010000277.1, on the reverse strand, counting down.
CGTTGGAGCACAAGGCGAGAGGTGCTGACATCCGAATGGTGTACTCGCCGCTCGATGCCCTCAAGCTGGCCCGCGAGAATCCCGACCGCGAGGTGGTTTTCTTCGCGATCGGGTTCGAGACCACCGCTCCATCGACTGCGCTCACGCTCCGGGCAGCGCGGCAGCTTGGTGTTCGCAACTTTTCGGTGTTCTGCAATCACGTCACGATCATCCCTGCCATTCGCGCCATTCTCGATTCGCCTGACATGCGCGTCGAAGCGTTCATCGGCCCTGGACACGTCTCAACGGTGATCGGGTGCCGGGCTTACGAGTTCATCTGCCGAGATTACGGCAAGCCGCTCGTCACGTCCGGATTCGAGCCGCTCGACGTGCTGCAGTCGATTGTGATGATTCTCCGTCAGCTCGAGGAGGGATCCGCGCGCGTGGAAAACCAGTACGCGCGTGTAGTGCCGTGGGAGGGCAACCTTCCCGCCCTCAAGGCGATGGCCGAGGTGTTCGAGCTCCGTCCGTTCTTCGAGTGGCGCGGGCTGGGATTCATCTCGCAGTCGGCGCTCCGCATCCGCGAGGAGTACGCCGACTGGGATGCCGAGCGCCGCTTCAGCATGCCGGGAGTTCGGGTGACCGATCCCAAGGCCGCACAATGCGGTGAAGTGCTGAAGGGTGTTCTCAAGCCTCACCAATGCAAGCTGTTCGGGCGCGAGTGCACTCCCGAGCACCCGGTCGGCGCTCTGATGGTCTCGTCGGAGGGGGCCTGCGCGGCGTACTACAACTACGCCCTTCGAAAAAACTCCACGGTCGCTGTCTAGGCGCAATTCCGCAGACTTCGCGATGCCGAACACGCCGAGGGCTATTCGTTTTCAGGATCCGCAGATCGAGATGGCGCACGGCGCCGGCGGCAAGGCGACGCGGCGCCTGATCGAGGGACTCGTCGCCCCGGTGCTCGGCGGACCTCTGCTCGATGCGCTGGGCGATGCCGCGTTTCTCGAGCTCGGAGGCGCGAGGCTCGCGGTCACCGCCGACAGCTTCGTGGTCCGGCCACTGCGTTTCCCGGGAGGATCGATCGGTGACCTGGCGGTGAACGGCACGGTCAACGATCTCGCGGTCGCGGGCGCGAAACCGGTCGCATTGCTCATGACGCTCATCCTCGAGGCGGGGTTTTCGACCGAGGCGCTGGAGATCGAGCTGCGTGCAATCGCCACCGCCGCAGCGCGTGCCGGGGTAGAGGTTGTCGGAGGCGACACCAAAGTGGTAGAGCACGGCAAGGCCGATGGGATGTACATCACCACCGCCGGGATAGGTCTCGCTGACAGCCGCGTACGGTGTTCGGCGGCTGCCGTCCGGCCAGGCGACCGCGTGCTGCTCTCGGGAGCCATTGGCGACCACGGAATAACCATTTTGCTGGCACGCGGCGAAATCGATCTCGAGGCGAACCTCTGCTCTGATACGCGATCGGTGTACCCAATGGTCGATCGACTCGTGGAGAGAGTCGGCGGGAGCGTGCGCTGGATGCGCGACCCGACTCGTGGCGGCGTGGCAAGCGCCCTCAACGAGCTTGCCGCGGACACGCGGCTTGGAATCGTGATTACCGAAGATCGCATTCCCGTTCGCGACGAGGTGCGCGGCGCGTGCGAGCTGCTCGGCCTCGAGCCGATGCACATCGCCAACGAGGGTCAGTTCCTGGCGGTGATCGCACCGGAGGCAGCCGACGCCGCACTTGACGCCGTCCGCTCGGTTCCCGGCGGCGAGGGCGCGGTCATTGTCGGCGAGGTGCGAGAGCAACCGGCGAGAACGGTGCTCGCTGCCTCGGCGTATGGCGGCACCCGGGTAGTGGATATGCTGGTCGGGGACCCGCTCCCGAGAATCTGCTGAAGCGTTCTCACGGAATGTGATGACCATGATTGCCGACGTGCGCGATCAGGTGGGCCGCATCTCCGACGGATTGCTGGCGCGGAACGACGTCTCGGAGTCCTGCTTCGCCCGTGAATCTCAGCGCCTTGCTGTCGTGTCTCAGGAGATGGCGGCGCGATTTCTTCGCGGAGGGCGCCTGCTCGCCTTCGGTCGTGGCGCCTGCGCGACCGATGCACAACACGTATCCGTCGAGTTCGTTCACCCAGTGATCGTCGGAAAGCGCGCGCTTCCCGGGCTGGATCTCTCGACAGCTTTTGAAGAATGGGCGCCGGCGATTTGTCACGCTGATGACATCGTGGTGGGGTTCGGGCCGCCCACCGGCGATCCTCAGGTCGCTGCGGTCCTTGCCAGGTTGCGCTCGATTGGCGCGCTGACGCTCGCGCTTTCCGGCCGCGATGCCGATTTCGCGCTCGCTCCACCATCTCCAGATCCGTTCATACATCAGGAGATCATCGAGATTCTGTATCACACCCTCTGGGAAACGGTGCACGTCTTCTTCGAGCACCGCGAGCTGGGCCACGACGTAGGCGACGCCGGCTTTCTTTATCCGTTTCTGGGGCGGGAGAAGCAGGACACCACCGACGTGAACGCCGATGTCGCGCGCTCGATCGAGGCGAAGGCACGCGATGTCGGGAAGCTACGCGAGGAAGTTGCCCGCGATCAGTCCGAGACGATCGCCAGGGCAGTGCGCGCCCTGCACGAGCGCATCGCCGCGGGTGGGAAGCTCATTCTGTTCGGCAACGGCGGCTCGGCAACGGACGCCAACGACTGGGCCATGGACTGCGTTGCATCGCCCAAAGGATCTCGGCCCATTCCGGCGGTGTCGCTATCGATGGAGGCGGCGAACATCAGCGCGATCGCCAACGATGTCGGGGCCGAGGTCATCTTCCTTCGCCAGCTGATCGCACATGCCCGCGCCGAGGACGTTGCCATTGGCATTTCGACGAGCGGCGGCTCCGGAAACGTCGTCGCAGCCCTCGTCGAAGCGCGGAAGCGCGGACTCCTCACCGTTGCATTGTTGGGGAATGACGGCGGAGAAATCGTGAGGCGCGGTCTTGTCGATTATGCGATTGTCGTCCCGTCCGACTACATCCCCCGAATCCAGGAAGTGCATGCCTCGATCTATCACGTCATGTGCGACGCGATGGAGGTGCTCGCCCGTGCCTGATTCCATCGAATTGTACGGCACGCCGGGCTGTTCCTACACGTCGGAGCTGCGCGAACAGCTCCTGTGGGAGGACAAGGCATTCACGGAGTACGACGTCGAAGCTGACCAGGCGGCGCTGCGGCGTATGCTCGCGCTAACGGACGGACAACGCACGGTCCCGGTACTCGTTGAAGACGGACGGGTGTCACAGATCGGGTGGCAGGGACGCGGGTGCACAGTCGCCCTCCCGCGGGCCTGCTCCATTATGGTACGCGGCATCGTTCAGGGAGTGGGTTTCCGACCTTTTGTCTTTCGCCTCGCGGCGGCTCATGGAGTGACGGGGTGGGTGCTCAACGGTGACGATGGTGTCGAGATTCACGCCGAGGGGAATGAGGCCGCGCTCGCGTCGTTCATTCGGGACATTGAGAATCGTCCGCCTCCCGCCGCCCGTATCGAGTCGGTCGAGGTGTCGCCCGCGGATGTCGCGCCCTTCGATCGCTTTCGCATCATCGAGAGTGTGCAACGCGACCGCCCTACCACACGCATCTCAGCGGACCTCTCGATCTGTGAGGATTGTCTCGCGGAGCTGTCAGAGCCGAGCGACCGGCGATTCGGATATCCGTATATCAACTGCACGAACTGCGGCCCCCGCTTCTCCATTATTCTCGGGCTACCGTACGACCGGTTGAGAACGACGATGCGCGACTGGGAGATGTGTTCTCACTGCGTCAGCGAGTACAGCGACCCCTTAAACCGCCGCTTCCACGCCCAGCCGCTGGCGTGCGGCACCTGCGGTCCGCACTTCGTCCTCAGGGTCGGCGCACAGCTGACGGAGGGCGACGATGCGGCAATCGAGAAGACGGTGGGAATGCTGCGCGCCGGAGAGATCGTCGCAATCAAGGGACTCGGCGGGTACCACCTCACTTGCGACGCCGACTGCAGCGCGGCAGTGAGCGCGCTTCGCACGCGGAAATTCCGGAAGGAGCGGCCGTTCGCTCTGATGGCGAGGGATATCGACGCGGCGCGCGACGTCGTCGAGCTCTCGCCAGAGGCAGAAGCACTGCTCACTTCCCGCCACCGTCCGATCGTGCTCGCTCCGGCGCGCGTCCACCTCGCTGGCGTGTCACCGGAAAATCTCGACCTCGGCGTGATGCTCCCCTATACGCCGCTGCACCACCTGCTATTTGCGCGCGGCGCCCCAAAGCTGCTCGTGATGACGAGCGCGAACCACTCGAGCGAGCCAATCGCCTACCGTGACGACGACGCGCTCGACCGGCTGTCCGACATCGCCGGCGCTTTTCTCATTGGCGAGCGATCGATCGCGCGCCGTGTCGACGATTCGGTAGTGAGAGTGGGCGCGCTGGGACCGGTGGTGCTGCGGCGCTCGCGTGGATATGCGCCGGGCGCGGTGGCCCGGCTCCCGACGCCGCACCCGGTTCTCGCAGTCGGCGCGGACCTCAAGAACACCGTGACGCTCGTGATCGGCGGCGCGGCAGTCATGAGCCAGCACATCGGCGACCTCGAACACCACGACGCGTACCTGGCCTTCGAGGAGACGATTCGCGATCTGATGTCCATGCACGACGTCGGCGGCGACGATCTATGCGTCGTGCACGATCTTCATCCGCAGTACGCGTCGACGTCTTTCGCCCTCGCGTTTCCCGCGCCGCGGAAGTACGCGGTTCAACACCATCGGGCTCATGTCGCCAGCGTTCTCGCCGAGCGTGGCGCGCTAGCGAAGCGCGTGATTGGGGTGGCGTTCGACGGCACCGGTTACGGCGACGACGGTGCGATTTGGGGCGGTGAGCTGTTCGCGGGCAGCATTCTGGACGGATTCCGGCGGGTGGCCCACTTGCGCGGAGCAGTGGTGCCCGGTGGTGACGCGGCAGCGCGGTGGCCGGTGCAGGCGGCGGCGGGGTTTCTCGCCGGGCTCGACGGTCTGCCCGATCTCAGTGCCCCTCCGTTCCGATTTCCCGCGCGCCATTTCACGGCGACCCAACTCGTCGAGAAGGGGGTGCGAACCTTTACGACCACATCGGCCGGGCGCCTTTTCGATACGGCGGCCGCGCTTCTCGGATTCACCCGCGAGGTCACGTTCGAGGGCCAGGCGGCAATCTGGCTCGAGCAGCTGGCGCGCGGTGCGGCCGCGGCGAAACCGTATGCCGTTCCGTTCGCCCGCAGTGAGCTCGATTTCCGGCCCGCGCTCCTGGCAATCGCCGATGACAGGCTTAAGGGCCGCGACATCGCTGAGATCGCGCGCGCATTCCACCGTGGACTTGCTCGAGGAATCGCCGACGCCGTTGTCGAGCTGTGCGAGGAGGAAGCGTGCGACACCGCCGTTATGTCTGGCGGCGTTTTTCAGAATGACCTTCTGCTCGCCGACGTCGCGGCACTTCTCGGCCGGACCCGAATCGAGATCTGGACCAATCGCGACGTACCGCCGAACGACGGGGGAATCAGTCTCGGGCAAGCGGCTCTTTCCCTCCAGGGCGCGAGCACTGAATGCCCAGGCCCGGAGTGTGCGACATCCTGGCCGTAACAGGTTGTTCGCCCCTATCGGAGGGCGAGCATCAGCGACATGTTGGTGCGATTCATGGCCAAGAACCTGTTGCCGTGGGAGTAGTGGTCAGATAGTCGACACCTGGTAACATTGTTGCGCATCCGGAGTCTCCATGGCTACAGCTATCGAGTCGGATACAATTCAGGGACGGCAGCCTTCGATCCCTCAGACCAGACCTGAGGACAAGCCGCAGCGGCTCCCCCTGGGCCCGCTCAAGAACGTGCACGTCTTCTGGCTGGCCGGAATGAGCTGTGACGGATGCACCGTAGCCGTCGCTGGCGCAACGAATCCCGGCATTGAGGGCCTTCTCGCCGGCACGATACCGACGATGCCGAAGGTGATCCTCCACCACCCGGTTCTCTCGGTGGAAGCCGGTTCGGACTTCATCAATCCGTTCAAGGACGCATGGAACGGAAAGCTCGAAGATCCCTACGTCGTGGTTTGCGAGGGCTCGGTGGCAGACGAGCGAATAGCCGCCCGCACGGGCGGATATTTCTCGGCGATGGGCTCGGAAGTCCTGTCCGAGGGAGGCGATGCTTGCCCCGTTCCTTCGGCCGCGTGGCTCTCGCGCCTCGCCCCCGGTGCCGCCGCCACGATTGCGATCGGGACCTGCGCCACCTGGGGAGGGATCCCGTCGGCGGAAGGAAATCCAACCGGCGCGATGAGCTGCATGGATTTTCTCGGGCGCGATTATAGAAGCGCGTTCGGATTGCCCGTGATCAACATCCCGGGCTGCGCGCCGGTCGGCGACAACTTCACCGAAACGGTATTTGCGATCCTGCTCTTTCTTCAGGGCCTTGGTCCCCTTCCGCCTTTTGACGAGCTGGGCCGCCCCGCGTGGCTCTTTACTGAAACAGTGCACCGGGGCTGCAACCGCGCCGGCTATTACGAGGAAGGAGTGTTCGCCCACCACTATGGCGATCCCGAATGTCTGGTCGAGATCGGCTGCTGGGGTCCGGTTGTCAATTGCAACATCGTCAAGCGCGGCGCCATCAATCACATGGGCGGCTGCATGGAAGCCGGGGGCGTTTGCATCGCCTGCACCATGCCCGGGGTCCCCGACAAGTTCTCACCCTTCTACAAGGCGCCGCCGGGCGGAATTATCTCGACCGCGGCGTCACGCGGGCTGGGTGGCGTGATCCGGCGACTGCGGCGGCTCAGCAATCATCACGCGAATCGCGAAGTCCGCTGGGATGTCCTTAACCACGTGCCTAGCGGCTGGGGCGATCTCGTCGGCTCATCGATCGGCCTCAAGACGATGGAATACTTCTACAAGAAATGGCAATTCTGGGGAGCCAAGCGGCCGGGTCGCCCGAAAGGACAGGAGGACCGCTTCTGGGGCGCGGACCGACCCGGCTTCAGCAGCGAGTACATCGACGACAGCTCGGCGATGGAGGATCCTGATGTCCGACACTGAGCTCTGGGCGGCGTGGAGATTCTGGATGGTCGTGGCGACGCTCGTGATCGTGATTGCGGCGACGCTTCTCGTCACGATCTGGCTGGTGGCGCGCAGCATTCTTGCGCACGCACTCCGCGCGCTGGCCGCTGCTGAAAAGATCCGCGCCAACACAAGCCCGATCTGGGAGATCCAGACGACCAACGAAGTCGCGGGCGAGTTGCTGCAGACGGTGCAGGCGATCGAAACGAAGGGTGGCGCGCTGTTGAATGCGCTCGAGAGTCACGCCGGAACTGCCGGCGCCGGACACAAAGGAGATTCACCCTATGCCTGACCTGACGCCCGAGACCATACAGAAGATGTGGATCATTACCCTCGTGATCTACGCGGTAGTCCTTGTGGTCGTCGCGATCCTGCTCACGCTGATTCTGCGCGCGGCGCGGAACATCACCGGCGGTCTGAGCGCCATCTGGAATACGGGGCAGCGCATCGCCAATAACACCATCCACATCGCTCTCCTTCAGAAAACCAATGTGGTCGCCGGCCGCATTCTGGCGTCGGCAGTGGGCATTGTGGGAGCCACGGCCGGAATTGAGGCCCACGCGCGGGAGTGCCCAGGCTGCCCCAAGTGCGTCATCGGACCGGAATGGCTGAGATGAGCACCATGACGCTCCTCACTCTTCTATCGGTAATTGGGGCGGCAGCCCTCTTCATCGCACTGGCGGCTTTTCTCACGCTGATCGTGAGGGAGCTCGAGCTGATCGGTGGCTCCGAGATAAAGAACTATGGTACGCGCGCCAGCTTCCTCTCCAAGATCCGCCTCGGCGTCCGCGCCATCGAAACGCAAACGGGCGGATTGGCCCCGGCGGTGACACAGCTGAACGGGGGATTGACCGCCGTACGCGATGGGCTCGGAGTCATCGACACCAACCTCGGCAATCTCATCACGGCCGTAACGAAGCAGTCCGGAGGCGCGAGATGACGAGCGAACCCCTGTTTCCTCCCGCCGTATACGCGATCTGGTGGGCTGGCCTCATCCTCACGCTCGTGCTCTTCGTTCCCCTGTCGGTTTATTTCCTGCACCGCGCCTGGCTGGCGGCACGCGCAATCAAGCGCTACGCGGGCGAGACGCTGGAAGCTGCCGCGGGAATCGCCGGGAACACCAGGAACATCGTCGCACTTGACGCGACTATTTCGGTCGCCACTCAGATTCTCGCCACTGCCGGACGTGTCGCGGGTAAGCTCGGCACGGTGGCGGATGTGATGGAGGAGAGAGCTCGATGACCACTGGCCGCCCGGAGGCAAGACAATGCTCCTGACACTGACATTGATTACCGTCGCTCTGGTCGTCCTCGCGCTCGCCGGTTATCTCATCGGTATCGCCTGGGCGCTCAATTCGGCACG
>JBDSRC010000276.1:0-2959 GCA_039929505.1 Gemmatimonadaceae bacterium | reverse complement strand
CACCAGTGTCGAGTCACCGCGGCGGAATCTGGCGACCTGCGCGTCCAGACGCGCGAATGCGCGGGCGTAGAGCGGCGCATACTTCTCCTGCGGAGGGAACTGGTCGATTTCCCAGAGCGAATCTGTGGCGAGGCCGAGGCTGTCCGGCGGCCACGCCGTGAGAAAGAAGTGAAAGCCGGGCTCCCGCTCGTGACCGGTGATGGCCGCGTTCGCTCCGGGGTACATGCTCTGAGATGGCTGCTGCGTCCACTTCTCCGGCCATCCGAATCGAACCGTCAACTCGGCGAGGTCTCCTCCCCAGCTGATGCCGTGCGGGTTTTTCGCTTCTGACGACAGAGCGGTATGGAGCACGCGTGAAAAGTGCTCAGTGCGCCGCTCGTTGCCCGGCGTCATCAGCAGCGGGTCCGCCATCCACCAGATGCGCGACAGTCTCGCTTCACGCTCGCCGCAGGGGAGGCGCCGGTATGTCTTTCGGAGATCGGAGTCGAGCAGTGGGGAGACGTTGATCCAGTGGCATCGTACCGGCGACGGCATTCCATCGAGCGCGAGCGAGAAGGCGCTATCGGCGGCGATGAAGTTACCGTTCACGTGCAGCGCATAGCCGGTGAGCGCGTCGCACCACCATCGCGTCGCGGCGCATCCGCGGGCGACGCCTATCGCCGCGGTGTCGCGTGCCTCGACGAGATATCGGACGCGCTGGCCGGCAATCCAGTCGTCGTTGGGAACGGCGTTGCCGGCGGCGGCGAGGTCGCGCAGCAGACGCTCGCGCGCGCGCCGAATGTTGTTTCCCTCTTCCGGAACGACATAAGCGGCGAGATTGGCATGCCACTGACAGAATCTTCCGATGATCAGGCAGTGATCGGGGGCGCCGAGATAGAAACGGGGCAACATCTGCCGGCGCTGGGTCTCGAACTTCGCCTGGAGAGCGTGGGCGCGCCGCACGACAGCTTCCGAATCCGGAGTCTGGCTCCTGGAATACGAGACGGCGACCACACGGGGTTGAGCGGGTGCACTCGCGCTCGAAACCGTGACGCTGAACGCCGCCGCGGCGAGCAAAGCGGCAGCGCGGGCTCGGCGCTCGTTGATCAGGACGTTAGAAGAAGCGGCGTATGACGTATGACAGCACGCTGAAAAGGATCGAGATCAGCAGCATTGAAACCAGCGGGATGTACAGCTGCATATTGTCACGCTGGACCCGGACATCGCCAGGAAGATTTCCGAACCAGCCGAGCCATCCTCGCATCGCCGCGAGACCGACGACAATGAGAACGATGCCGATCGTTACGAGGAGCGAGGCGATGCCCTTGTTGTCCATCCTCAATACTTATGGCTGGTACACTCCGGCGCTACTCTGTTTGGCTGCGGGAGTCAGCCCCGTCGACTCACCAGAATCGTGTCGAGTGCATTCCATGCCAACAGCGCGCACTTAACGCGGGCTGGAAAGCGTGCAACCCCTGAGAGCGCGCGCAGCGAGCCAAGCCTCGTATCGGTGGCAGCTGTGACGTCTCCGAGCATGAGCTCTCGAAACCGGCTGCGAATGGCGTCGACCTCGGATGCGCTCTTTCCCTCGACGATCTGGGTCATCATCGAGGCGGAAGCCAGGGATATCGAGCAGCCCCGGCCCGAGAACCGGAGCTCGCCGACTTTGTCCCCGGAGAAGTTCACCTGGAGATCGATCTCGTCCCCGCAGAGCGGATTCCGCATCTCCGCCGACGCATCCGGGTCGGCGAGCGTACCCTTGTTGCGCGGGCGCCGGTAGTGGTCGAGGATCATCTCCTGATACAACGCGGCGATGTCCGCCGCCGACTCAGGCCGGGACATAACCGAAGATGTCGCGCGCCTTCCCGATCCCCGCGAGAAGTGCATCAACGTCCTCCTCGTCGTTGTAGACGTAGAACGAAGCGCGCGCTGTGGCCGTGAGATTCAGCCTGCGCATGAGCGGCTGGGCGCAGTGATGCCCGGCACGGATGCAAACTCCCTCGCCATCGAGAATCGTGGCGAGATCGTGCGGGTGAACATCTTCCAGCGTGAAGCTGACGACTCCGCTTCGCTCTCCCACGGCAGGTCCGTAAATGCGCAGCCCTTCGATCTCGGAGAGCCTGGTCTGCGCATGTGCCATCAGGCTCCGCTCGTGAGAGAGGACTCGGTCCATCCCGATGCGTTCGAGGTAGGCGACCGCCGCAGCAAGACCAACCGCGCCCGCGGCGTTGGGCGTACCCGCCTCGAACTTGTGGGGCAGGACATTCCAGGTCGACCGGTCATCGTAGACGAACTCGATCATGTCTCCGCCGGTCTGGTACGGCGGCATCTTCTCGAGCAGGTCGCGCCTGCCGATCAGCCCGCCAAATCCCATCGGACCAAGCATTTTGTGTCCGCTGAAGGCGTAGAAATCGACGCCGAGCTCGTCAAAGGCAACTCCGAAATGCGGAGCACTCTGCGCTCCGTCGCACACGATCAACGCCCGGGACTGCTCACGCACCAATCGAACGATATCTGCCACCGGATTGATCGTTCCGAGGGCGTTCGAGACGTGGTTGAATGCCACCACCCTGGTCCGCGCGTTCAGGAGCTTCCGCATGCTGTCGAGATCGAGCTTCCCATCACTCGTCAGCTCGCAGATGCGCACGGTCGCGCCTTTTTCCTGCGCGAGCTGCTGCCAAGGGACGAAGTTCGCGTGGTGGTCCAGGGCCGTCACCACGATCTCGTCGCCGGCGCCGATGTTTGCCCGGCCCCACGATCCGGCGACCAGGTTCAACGCCTCGGTCGTTCCGCGGGTAAAGATCAGCGAATCTGGATCGCCAGCTCCCAGAAATCGCGCGATGTCGACCCTGGCCCGGTGATAACACTCGGTTGCCTGGACCGAGAGCGAATAGGCTCCACGGTGGGGATTGGCGTTGCTCGTCTCGTAGAAATCGCGCATGGCGTCGAGCACCGCCCTCGGCTTCTGCGACGTCGCCGC